>JBQDYR010000049.1:0-2966 GCA_052105355.1 Anaerococcus sp. | reverse complement strand
CTTCTATACTACTATCAATTTCAAAAAGCAAGTATTTAGGTGTAGATATAGAAAAAATAAAAAATGCTCCTTTTGATATAGTGAAAAGCGTTTTTAATCACAAAGAAATTAATTTCTTACACCGTTATCATAAATATAGTAAAAATTATAATTTTTTTTACATATGGACTAGAAAAGAAGCGTATTTAAAAAGTATAGGAATTGGATTAGTAGAAAACTTGAATAATATAAATATATTAGACAAAAAATACAGTAATAACTTCCATACATTTACATATAATAATTATATATGCTCAATTTATTCAAAAAATATTAATGTAAAAAATAATAAAATAATTATAATAACAAAAAAAGAAGTTGATGATTTTTATAAAAATCATCAACTTCCCGATAATGCACTAATTAACTTGTGATAAATAAATTAACAGCATGAAAATATAAGACAATTTATATCTTTTTAATTAAAATTTCAAAAAGTCACTTTGTTAAAATGCTATTAATTTCATTAGAGTTTTTCAATAAATCATTTATAAAAAAATGTCCTCCTTGAAATTTTTTAAATTTTATTTTATAACAAATATCTTTCCATAAATATACTTTTTCTTCACTAACACTTTCATCTTTATCTCCATATAAGATATCTATCCTCGTGTTGATTTTTTTTAATGGATATCCTGTATATTTGCTAACAAGATTATAGTCATTTCTTATTATGTTTAAAAAAAGTTCTGCCAAATCTTTATTTTCAAAAACTTTAGGATTGGTACCTCCATAGTTAATTAAAAATTTCATAAAATCATCATTATCTAAATTTATAATCTTATCTAACATATTTTTATTCTTATAAGAAGGAGGAACTTGACCAGAAATTATAACCTTTTTAGGTCTTCTTATTTTTTTACTTTCTATTTGTTTGATTAGCTCGTAAGCTATATAACCTCCCATGCTATGACCCCAAATTAGATACTCTTTGTTAAATGTTACCTTTTCTAAAATATCTTCTACAATTTTTTCGATAGTATCAAAATCATCTTCTCTTATTCTTCTTCCTCTTCCTGGTAATTCATAATCTATTAGATTAAAATCTGTATGCTTTTTTATATTAAAAAATATACTCTTAGAACCTCCTGCATAAGGCAAGCATAAAATATCCATTCTTATTCCTCCATTTTCAACATGTTACTTAAATTAAGTATATATAAATTTACTAAATTATAATTAATTTTTTTAAATTCCATTTTCCCTAATTCTTTTTTTGTCAATTCATTACTAATTTTAATATCCGATTTCCCTATTGTCCCATTTGAAAAAAGCGGCAATAAAGGCTTTAAAGGACATCTTTCTAATTTAAATAAATTTTCCAACCATTCATCATAAGTAACCTCATTTAAATTTGAATTATCTTCTTTTATTGCATCAAGAATGTGCTTTATTTTAATGCTGTTATCATTTAATAAATGGTATACTATATTTTTTGAATTCTCTGAAAGTGTAACTATCATTGACGATGTTATATCAACAGGATTGGCTTCAATTTCTCCACTAAATATACTTGGGTATTCTTTGGTTGAAATTATAGTTTTTATTAAAATACTTAATAAATCATTTTCTGGCATAATTCCTGTTTTTGAACTACCAGTTAATCTCCCTAGTCTATATATATGGATTCCCTCCCTATACTTAGAAACGTCAAAAAGAATTTTCTCTGCTAACCATTTAGTCTTATCATAACTAATGCTCATTTTTTTATATTCTGCAAGCGGTGTATTTTCATTAATAATTATATTATCAGATGAACTTAATACAGATATTGTTGATATTTGATGAATTTCTTTTAAATATATATTTTCTGAAAACTCGATTATATTTTTTACCCCATCAACATTTGTACTACTTGCATCATCAAATGAACTCATAAAATTCACATTTGCTGCTGAGTTAAATATTTTACTTATACTATTTGACAAAAAATTATATTCATCCTCTTTTAATCCAAATTTTTCTTTAGAGATATCTCCATTATATACATATATATTTTCTGAGAATTCATTACAATCTATATGGTATTTTGAGATAACATTATTTAATCTTTTATATGCTTCCTCTTTATTTTTAGCTCGTATAATTGTATGCACATTATATCCTCGAATTAAAAGTTCCTCTAGAAGATGAGATCCTAAAAATCCAGTTACACCTGTTAATAAAATATTTTTACTTTTTTTAAAATATTTGGCACTTCCTTTTTTCTTTTGATATGATTGTCTATCAACATTAACAATATTACTTGATTTTTTCCCTAAGAAAATATCAAATTTAGGGAATTCAAAAAAATCATCAATAGAAATATCAATATTTGTTTCATTTTTCACTCTATATAATAGTCTTGCTAAACTTAAAGAATCTCCACCTTGTTCGAAAAAGTCATCGTTATAGTTAGCATTATCACCTAAAATACTTTTCCATATATTTTTAATAATTTCAAACGTTCCTTCTCTTACAGACCCATTATTTTCTTTAAAATTCGCATTTTCATATCCATTTAATAATTTATTTTTTTCTTTTTTTATTCCTATCTTTAAATTTTCATACTCAACATCAGAATTATTTAAAATTTTATATATATTATTATTTATGATTGATTCAAGATTTTCAAAAATATTCTCATTTACTTTATACTCATCAAAAGCAATTTTAAACTCAATCTTTTCTCCAGCTGATGTACTTATAACTAAAGGATAGTTAGTTTTCTCTTCACCAAATACTTTTTCAATATTTAAAGAATAATCTAACTCTTTAACTGGATAATTTTCATGGACGTATAGTAAATTAAAGAGTGGTCTTTTTTTATTTAATTCACTCCCTTTAATAATATCTGATAATGAAATATGACTATTTGATTGTATTTCTCCTTGTATTTTCATTATTTTTTCTAGCATCTCTTTATAGTTTTTGCTAATTTTAAAATT
>JBQDYR010000048.1:3429-12503 GCA_052105355.1 Anaerococcus sp. | reverse complement strand
ATGATCAAATTATGAAGGGCTACAAGGTTGATTTCTTCCTATATGCTGATAACTATTCTGTTGTATTAGATGGTGAAAAATCATTTAATCTTCTAGAATCTAAGGATGATGCTCTTAGAGTCTTTAAAAGAGGTGGAAGATATGCCAAGGGAACAACTACAGAAACAGGTTTAGTACAAACATATTTTGCAAATCCTTTCGGACCTGTCCAAAAACAAAAGGAATGTGATATTCTTTTGGATAAATTCTTCGATAAACTATTTGAAAACCAAACTCCTGTTGGTACTTTAAGAACTCAACTTGCCATAGAAGGTATGGAGTTTGAAGGTCCAAGAAATGCGGCAATTGAACTCTTTGAAAAAATAAAAAACCTATAAATTATATAAAAAAACCAGTTCCAGATATTAAATATCTTATGGAACTGTTTTTTTTATTAAAAAGATTCTATAGCTTCTTTTATAATCTTTGGTGCCTTAGCACATTTATCTTTGGAGACTGCACACACTGCAAATCTTAGACCATTTTTGTTTGGTATAAGAAATAAATTATTCTCTTCTAGCTTTTCTGCTATAATTTCTGAATTTTCTACTGGAAGTGATATGAAGAAACCACCAAAATAAGGTAGTATTGGAAGGTTAACTTTTCTACCTGCTTCTATGAAAGCTTTGGCCCTTTCTTCTAAAAGAAGTCTATATTTGTCTAAATCTTTTTGATAGGCTTTTTTCTTTTTTGGGTCTTCATTTATACTTGTTAAAATTTCCATAGCAGAATGATTACCGTTAGACCAGTTGGCCCTATTTGCATGCATTAGTGAATAATAGAAGTCTTCTGCTATTTCTTCATTTGATGAAATTCCTATAGCAGCCCCTGATCTCATACCGTAGGCAGTATAGGCCTTGGACATGGAGAATGCAATAAGGATAAAAATATTTTCTGATAGATTTTCAAATTTTTTAAAGAATTTTTTTTGTTCTCCTCCACCTGCAAATTCCATATAAGCAACATCTACCAAAAGTGTAATCTTTTTTTTCTTATCTTTGGCCACATCTTTTACAATGTCTAAAACTTTATCCCATTCTTGATCAGAAAGTGAATATCCAGTTGGATTATTGGCAGGGGTGTTAAAAATTGAAACAATCCTATCTCTTTCTTTAAGTCCATTCCTAAAGGCTTTTTCAAAAGCTTCTATATTAAATTTATAATTATTATCAAAAAGTTTATAGGTTCGAAAATCTCTTTTAAATTCATCACACATTAACTTATATGGCGGCCAATACCAGTTAGGTGAAATAACCACATCATTTTCTCCAGCAAAGGTCCAAATTCCATGCCTTACTGCTCCTGTTCCTCCTGGAGTTGCTACTGCTCTAATAAAACTGTCAGGCTTATAATCTCCAAAACATACATCTATCACATTTTTTTGAAAATCTAAAGTTCCTGCTATGGGGGCATATGATGCTATTATAGACCTATCCATTTTTTCTAAACTATCAAAAACAGAATCAAAGGCTACTATATTTCCATCATCATCATATAAGGCTCCTAAAGTAGAGTCTATTACTTTATCTTTTCCATAAGTTTTTATTGCTTGTTTAGCTCTTTTGGCTGCAGCAAATATTTTATCATCAAATCTAGGCCATCTTCCATTTTTTGCTAGCATTTCATTTATCATATAATACCGTCCTTAATATAATTATTACTCTTAACTTATATTATATCATTTTAATTGTTTCGAATAAAGGGTATAAAAATATAAGGAGGATATTATGAACAAAAAACCAAGTGATGAAAAATTAAAAGAAATATTAACAGATGAGCAATATCAAGTTACTCAAAATTCTGCTACAGAAAGACCTTTTACAAGTGAATATGATGACTTTTATGAAGAAGGAATTTATGTCGATATAGTAAGTGGAGAAGTTTTGTTCTCATCAAGAGATAAGTTTGATGCAGGATGTGGATGGCCTTCATTTACTAAGCCAGTAAAAGATAAGAGTATTATAGAAAAAAAAGATCTATCTCACGGTATGATAAGAACTGAAGTTAGATCCAAAGATGCAGATAGTCATTTGGGCCATGTATTTACTGATGGACCAGAAGACAAGGGCGGTTTGAGATATTGTATAAACGGAGCAAGTCTTAAATTTATTAAGAAAGAAGATATGGTAAAAGAAGGTTACGGAGATTACTTATACATTTTTGAATAGTAATTTTTCAAGCTATTAAAGAGGTAATTGTGAAGTAAGTTTCACATGAAATCAAGCTTTATGGTGAGCCTACTTATATAAAAAACAATTAAAAATTCTAATTTAAAAAGGACTCGAATTTTACGAGTCCTTTTTAAGTTCTTATAGTCAAATTTTATTTAAGTCTTTTATTTGATTTTCTCCAAATTCCGTTTGCTTCTGCTTGTTTAATTAAATCATCTCTTAGATCTGGGTGAGCAATACCTATTAATAGTTCTGTTCTCTCCCATTGTGATTTACCTTTAAGGTTTACTATACCTTGTTCTGTTACTATATAGTTGGTATTAGCCCTTGTAGCTGTAGCTTGTGAACCTGGTTTTAGGGTTGGTACTATATTAGAATGTCTTACACCTTCTTTGTCTACTCTTGAAGATAGTAAGGTTATAAATGACTTACCACCTTTAGATTTATATGCTCCCATACAGAAGTCAAGTGCTCCACCTGTACCTGAGATGTGTTTTAATCCTGCTGTTTCTGATGAAACTTGTCCATATAAGTCTACTTCAAGTGCAGAGTTTATAGACATGAAATTATCATGGGCTGCACAAATTGATACATCGTTTACGTAGTCAACTGGTGCTGCCATTAGTTCTTCGTTGTCATCAATAAAGTCATATAGTTCTTGTGTACCTGCTGCAAAAGAATATGTTTGTCTTCTTGGGTTTAATTTCTTTCTATTACCTGTAATTTTTCCTAATTTTGATAGTTCAACAAAAGAATCTACATACATTTCTGTATGAACTCCTAGTTCTTTAAGGTCAGATTTTCCAATTAGAGAACCTATTGCTGATGGTAATGAACCAATACCTATTTGTAGAGTTGCGCCATCTACTAATTCATTTACTACATACTCAGCTAATCTTTCTTCAGCTTCACCAAATTTAGCTTTTGGTAGAGTAAACATAGGATAGTTTGATCCTTCATATACAAAGTCAACTTCTTTGATATTTACAAAATTATCAAATCCACCAAGTGCTCTTGGGACATTTTTATTGATTTCAAGGATTACAATCTTAGCTCTTTCGATAATTGCTCTAAGATGACTTGCTGATATACCAAAATTAAAGTTACCATGTTTATCCATTGGTGTAACTGGTAATACTGCTACATCTATCTCTGTATTTTCCCTTATATATCTTGGTAATTCTGAGTATCTAATTGAAGAATAAAATCCTCTGCCACCATTAATAATTTTTCTTCCAATACCTGATGCATGCCATGAGTTATAAAATGCTTGATCATTATTAGATTCTTCGATAACTTTTGGTAAAAAAGGAAGTATACCACCTCTTACTTTTACGTCTTCTAATTCTCCGATTCTTTTTCCTAAAGCTTGATCAAAATCATAGGGTGTAAGCATTGACCAACCATATTCTACCCAATCACCAGACTTTACTTTTTCAGCTGCTTGTTCAACTGTAATTAATTTCTCATTATACAACTTTTGATAATCCATATTTACCTTCTCTCCTAAATTATTTTATATTAATTTTACTATACCATATATTGAAAACGATTCTATTTAATAGAATAAAATAATCTTTTATAATATATGAAACTAGAATTTGCAAATTATCTTAACGTCTACTATCTTTATTCCCATTTTTTTAATTTTAAACAACAATTAAATATTTTTTCAAAAAATATGATACTTTTATAGAATAAAGTAAATTCTAGTTTGTATTAGATGACAGGCTTGTCTCCTTGAGCCGACGGGCTGGTCTCCACGAGCCGACGGGCTTATCTCCACGAGCCGACAGGCTGGTCTCCACGAGCCGACGGGCTGGTTATAAATAAATAGAGAGTCCAGAAAAACTAGACTCTCTATATTCTGACAATTATTTTCTATAGTCGTAGAAACCTACTCCTGTTTTTCTTCCTAGTTCTCCTGCTCTTACCATTTTTCTTAGTAATGGATGTGGTCTATATTTTGAGTCACCAAATTCGTTGTATAGAACTTCCATAATAGCAAGAACTATATCAAGACCTACAAGGTCACCTAGAGCTAGAGGTCCCATTGGGTGGTTAGCACCAAGTTTCATAGCTGTATCTATATCTTCTGCACTTGCTAGGCCGTCAGCATAGATTCCAATACCTTCATTAATCATTGGGATAAGAATTCTATTTACTACAAATCCTGGTCCTTCGTCTACTTCTACTGGAGTTTTACCAATTTCTTTTGATAGGTCAATAATGAATTGGTTAACTTCGTCAGTAGTTTTCTTTCCTCTAATAACTTCTACAAGTTTCATAACTGGAACTGGATTAAAGAAGTGCATTCCTATAACTTTTTCAGGTCTACCTGTTGCTGCACCTATTTCTGTTACAGAAAGTGATGATGTATTTGTAGCAAGGATTGTTTTTTCATCACATACTTCATCAAGTTCTTTGAAGATTGATTTTTTGATTTCTGGATTTTCAGAAGCTGCTTCTATAACTAAGTCACAATCTTTTAAATCTTGGATATCATCTGAAATAGTTATATTACCAATAATTCTTTCTTTTTCTGCTGTATCGATTTTTTCTTTGTCAACTAGTCTTGTAAGATTTTTATCAATTGATTTTTGAGCTCTTTCTAAAGCTTCTTTAACAACGTCTCTTAAAATTACTTCATGTTTGCTTGCTAATACTTGAGCGATACCTGCTCCCATTGTACCTGAACCAATTACTGCTATTTTCATATTTTTCTCCTTTATATTTTTATTAAAAATTTTTACCTAGATTATTTATTTTTGAATTCTGCTTTACCCTTGTTTACAAAGGCAGACATTCCTTCTTTTTGATCTTCTGTTGCAAATAATAATCCGCATAAGTTTTCTTCTATTTTTATAGCTGAATCTATATCTACTTGTGCACCTGTGTTTATAGCTTCTTTTGCATTTCTTACTGCTATTGGTGCATTAGATTTAATCTTGTTTGCAATTTCAATAGCTCTATCTAATAGATTATCAACTTCAACTACTTCTTCTACTAGTCCATATTCTAAAGCCTTATCTGCTTTGATATTTTCTGCTGTGTAGATTAAGTATTTTGCATGAGCTTGGCCAATTACTCTTTGAAGTCTTTGAGTTCCACCAAAGCCTGGTATAATACCAAGTCCTACTTCTGGTTGACCAAATAAAGCTTTATTATTTGCTATTCTAATATCACAACTTAGAGCAAGTTCACATCCGCCACCTAGTGCGAAACCGTTTACTGCTGCTATAACAGGTTTAGTACATCTTTCAATATTTCTAAATACTGTTAAGCCTTTATTCATAAAATATTTAGCTTGCATAGCATTTAATTCTGCCATCTCTGTAATGTCAGCACCTGCAACAAAGCTTCTGCCTTCTCCAGTTATTATTGCTACATGAATATCAGAGTCTTCATTAATGTCTTTAAAAGCAAGATCTAATTCATCCAATGTTTCTGAGTTTAAAGCGTTTAAAGCGTTAGGTCTGTTCATTTTGACAGTTGCTATACCATCATTTTTTTCAAGAATAATGTTTTTAAAATCCATATTTTCTCCTTTTAAATTTAAAAACTAGTACAATTAACTAAATATTCAATTTTTTGACAAGTAAAGTAATATTTATACTTTATATCCCTATAAAATTATTATAATCTTTATAGTTAATATTACTAGTTACTTGTGGAAATCCCTTGAAGTTTTGTTAAATTATAGACAATTATAGTTAGTATAAAAAGGACTCTAAAGAATCCTTTTTATATTATTTTATTAAGCGTTTTTAATCTTATTAATTGCTTCAGTAAGTTTTGGAACAACTTCAAATAAGTCCCCAACTATTCCATAGTCAGCAACAGAGAAAATTGGTGCATCTGGATCTTTGTTGATAGCAATTACAAGATCAGATGAGCTCATACCAGCCAAGTGTTGGATAGCTCCTGAAATACCTACAGCAACATAGATCTTTGGTCCTACAGTTTTTCCTGATTGTCCTACTTGGTGACTGTGTGTAATCCAACCTGCATCAACAGCAGCTCTTGATGAACCTACTGTACCACCTAAAGCTCTTGCTAAGTCTTCTATTAATTCAAAGTTTTTAGACTCTTGAAGTCCACGACCACCTGAAACTATATATTCAGCTCCTAATAGATCTACTTCTTCGCCTTCTCCTTCAGGTGTAAATTCAACTACCTTTATTCTGATATCTTCTTCTGCAAATTCGATATTTTCTTCAATAACTTCTATATCATCTTTTGCACCAATAGCATTTTTCTTAAATACTCCTGGTCTTACAGTACCCATTTGTGGTCTGTGGTCTGGAGATAAAATCATAGCCATCAAGTTACCACCAAACGCTGGTCTTGTCCATTGCATATTTTTGGTTTCTGGATCTATACTTAATTCTGTACAGTCTGCTGTTAAACCAGTTTGAAGTCTAGAAGATACTCTAGGTCCTAAATCTCTTCCTACATTTGTAGCACCTACAAATATAATATTAGGGTTATATTTTTCTACTAGTTTACAAATTGCATTTGTATAAACATCTGTATTGTATTCTTTGTAAACTTCACCTTCAACTTTAATAATACCGTCTACGCCGTATTCTTTAACTTCTTCTACTGCTTTTTCTACGTTTTCACCTATAATAACAGCATACATTTTTTCGCCTATTTCATCTGCCATTTTACGTCCTTGACCACATAATTCTAGTCCAACGTTTAGGGCAGAACCATCTTCTTTTGTTTCTATAAATACCCAAAGATTTTTATTTTCACTCATTTGAGACCTCCTAGATTAACTTTCTTTCTTGTAAAGTGTCAACTAATTTATTAACAGATTCTAATGGATCTTCTTCGTTATATATAATTCCAGCTTTCTTTCTATCTGGTGTGTAAGTTTTCTTAACTCTTGTTGGAGAACCTTTAAGTCCTATTAATGTCTCATCAATAGTTTCTTTCATATCTTCAAAAGTGATTTGTTCAATGGTAGCTTTTTTAGCTTTCATTTTATTTTTAATTTTTGGATATCTTAAATCTTCATATTTTGTAAATGTAATTAATGCTGGTAATTTAGCTTGAACTTTTTGAATTCCACCTTCTACTTCTCTTGTAACTAAAATTCCATCATCATTTAATTCTGTTGTATGAGAGTATGTTACTTGAGGTAATCCTAAGTGTTCTGCAAGTTCAGGTCCTACTTGAGCTGTATCTCCATCAATAGCTTGAAGACCACAGAAAATTAAATCATAATCTCCTTCTCTTTCAGCTACAGCTTTAACTGCATTTGCAAGTATGTAACTTGTTGCTAGTGTATCAGATCCACCGAACTTTCTATCTGTTACTAAATATGCTTTATTTGCACCAACTGCTAAACAATCTCTAAGCATAGTTTCTGCTTGTGGTGGTCCCATAGAAATTACTACTATTTCAGTATCTGGGTCTTTATCTTTAATTTGTAAAGCTTGTTCTAATGCATATTGGTCATAAGTATTTAAAATACTTGGTACTCCAGCTCTAACTAAAGTATTTGTAACTGGATCTATTTTTATTTCACTTGTATCTGGTACTTGTTTTACACAAACAAAAATTTTCATCTATTCCTCCTCAATGAATTCAAACTAAAGTCCTCTAAACGATAGTAGAGGACTTTAATTTTTATTATCTAAGTAATGCTCCACCTACTACCATTAACATAACTTCAGATGTTCCTTCGTAGATTTCTGTAATTTTTGCATCTCTCATCATTCTTTCAACTTCGTATTCTTTTACGTAGCCGTATCCACCGAATAATTGAACTGCTTTTGTTGTAACGTCCATAGCAGTTCTAGCTGCTTTTAACTTAGCTGTAGCTGCTTCTACTGTGTAGGATTCTCCTGCATCTTTTAAAGCTGCTGCTTTATAAACTAAGTTTCTAGCTGCTTCTATATCTATAGCCATTTCAGCTAATTTAAATTGAGTATTTTGGAATTTAGCAATTGGTCTACCGAATTGTTGTCTTTCTTTAACATATTTGATTGCTTTGTTTAAAGCTCCTTCAGCAATACCTAAAGCTTGAGCTGCTATACCAATTCTACCACCATCAAGTGTTTGCATAGCAATCTTGAATCCATGACCTTCTTGGCCTATTAAATTTTCTTTTGGAACTCTTACATCTTGGAATATTAATTCTGCTGTTGAAGAACCTTTGATACCCATTTTGTCTTCAATTGTACCAAAGTCAAATCCTGGCATTCCTTTTTCAACTATAAATGCAGAAATTCCTCTTGTTCCTTGTGCTTTATCTGTCATAGCAAATACTATATATGTATCAGCATATTTTCCGTTTGTAATAAAGATTTTTGAACCGTTAAGGATGTAGTCATCTCCATCTTTAACTGCAACAGTTTTTTGTCCAGATGCATCTGTACCTGCATCTGGTTCTGTAAGTGCGAATGCACCTAAAGTTTCTCCTGATGCTAGTGGAGTTAGGTATTTTTGTTTTTGTTCTTCTGAACCAAATTTATTAATTGCATCAGCACATAAAGATGTGTGTGCAGAAACGATAACTCCTGTTGTGGCACATACTTTTGATAATTCTTCTACTGCTAATACATATGTTAAAGTATCAGCACCTTGTCCACCGTATTCTTCTGCAAATGGCATACCCATGAATCCTAATTCTTGCATTTTTTTTACATTTTCTTCAGGGAACATGTGTTTTTCGTCAACTTCAATAGCCATAGGAGCTACTTCGTTTTCAGCAAAATCTCTGAAGGCTTCTCTCATCTCTTCATAATCTTCGTTTAATTTAAACATATTACATCCTTTCTTTCTCATTAATACATTTACTAATACATATAATGCTTTAGATAGCCAAAAAATGAAATTCAATTGACCAAT
>JBQDYR010000048.1:0-3419 GCA_052105355.1 Anaerococcus sp. | reverse complement strand
TTTCACACCTACACTTTGATAATATTATATCATAAGCAAAAGTTTCTGAAAATCTTTTCAATTTGTTTATATCTCTTTATTATTAAACAAACTTTATCTTATATAAAATAAATGACTTTATTATGTACTTCCCTCTTAAAAATAAAACCCAGAAGTTTTATAAGTCATACAGTTTATATGTGTGTTTGTTAAATAACTAACATGTTCATTATATGGCAAAATAACATTTTTTTCAAGTCTTATTTTAAAATTCATTTTTTCAATTTTATGATAAGAAATTTAATAAAATCATAGCAAAAGGCATCAAAAGAGCAGTCACAATACCAGCTACTGCTACAGAAAGACCAGAAAATCCTCCTTGGATCTTGCCAAGTTTTCTAGCTTCTGACGTACCTACAGCGTGGGAAGATGTACCTATTGCTACTCCTTGTGCAACCGGATCCTCAATTCTAAATACTTTTAAAACGGTTGGTGCAACAACTGCCCCTGTTATTCCTCTTATAACTACTACTATTGCTGTTAATGCTACAACTCCCGCATATTCTTCTGATAAAGAAATCGCTATCGCTGTGGTTACAGATTGAGGAAGTAGTGATACCATTATATCTCTATCAAATCCAACTACTTTTGTTATAAATATAGTTAGAACTAAAGTAAATATAGACCCTAATATTATTCCTAGAAAGACTGGAAGTAAATTAGATTTTAATAAATCAAGGTGTTTATATAAATCAAGTATCATAGCTACTGTAGCCGGACCTATAAAGAACACTATAAAATCTCCACCAATCTTATAGGTGTCGTATGATATTCCTGTAAGTTTTAGAAAACCTATTATTAAAAGTATAGCTATTAGAAGTGGATTTACGAGAGGGTTTTTTACCTTACTATTTATCCATTTTCCAATTTCTAGAGCCAAAACTGTTAGGATTATACCAAAAAATCTATTCTCTAACATTTCTTCTCCTTTGTATAAATTGAATTATTCTACCTGTAACACCCATAGTTAATATTGTTCCAACAACAATTACTACTATTAACATAAGTATTTTGCCCTTAATTACGTCATAACTTGCCATAATACCAACTCCTACTGGTATAAATAACAAGGTCAAAGCTTGTAAAATTCCATCACAAGTTTTTTCAATCTGACTAGGTTTAATCAATTTAAAATTTAGGGCTAGGAATAAATAAATCATACCGTAAACTGCTTCTGGAATTGGGAAGTTTATAATTGATCTTGTTATAGTTCCCAAAAATAAGCAAAAGCACAAAACTGTAAACTCTTTAACGTAGTTCATTTTTCCCCCTCAATATATTTATTTATAAGTCAATGACTTTATTAGGATTTAAGATATTATTTGGATCGAAGGCATTTTTAATTGCTTTTATTAATTCAATATTTGCTTGATTTTCATATTTTTTCAAATAAGATTTCTTACCATAGCCTATACCGTGTTCTCCAGAAATTTTTCCACCGAATTCATATGCTTTCTTATAAATCTCAATCATGAATTCATCTACTTGTTTCTTAAATTCATCCATTTCAAGATCATTTGAGCAAGTATATATATGAAGGTTACCATCTCCAGCATGACCAAATGATTTAACTTCAAAATCAAATTTTTTACCGAAATCGTTTACGTAATTAATATAATCTGCTATTTTATTTATTGGAACTACAACATCACACTCATCCAATAATTTTGTTTGACTTTCTATAGCTTCCAAGAATGAACTTCTTGCTGCCCATGCTTCAGAAATTTTTTGTGATGTGTCTGCTACTAAAACATCTATAGCCCCAGCTTCAAGTAATATTTCTGCTGCTTGTTCTATAGTATTTTCTATTATTTCTGAATCATCACCATCAAATGTCATTAGTAAGTAAGCACCTACTTCTTCTCCATCAATTGATTTTGGGAAAGTTTCTTTACCTATGTATTTTTCAGACATGATAACAATTTCTCTTTCCATAAACTCTATAGCTTGTGGATTTAAATTAGCCTTAAATAATTTGGGAACTGTGCTTATACACTCATCTAAAGATGTATAAGGAACGATTAGTGATACTACTTCTTTAGGAGCAGGAATCATTTTTAAAGTTAATTCAGTTATTATACCTAGAGTTCCTTCAGAACCAACCATCAAATCCTTAAGAGAATAGCCTGTAGATGATTTACTTACCAAAGCTCCAAAATTTGTTATTTCTCCGTTTGGTAGAACAACTTCCATGCTTCTTACATATTCTCTTGTTGTTCCATATTTTACTGCTCTCATTCCACCAGCATTTGTAGCAACATTACCACCAAGAGTAGCAAATTTTTCACCTGGATCAGGTGGGTACATATATCCTTTACTTAAGCAATCTTCTGCCAAGTCATTTAGTAAAACTCCTGGTTGTACTGTAACTGCCATATTCTCTTCATCATAAGATAAAATCTTATTCATAGATTGCATGTTAATCATAACGCCTTTATTTATTGAAACACCAGCTCCTACTAAACCTGTTCCTGCTCCTCTAGCGAGAACTGGTATATTATTTTCATTACAAATTTTTACTACCGCTGATATTTCTTCTGCATTTATAGCATCAACTAGTATATCAGGACTTCCTTGACCATAGATTGGCATTTCATCCCTAAAGAAATCTTGATTAATTTCTTCTCCAACATATACTTTTCCACTGACTACACTTTTAATTTGTTCAATTATTTCACTATTTACTTCATTATATTTTTTCATAATAGCCTCCTTTAGTATATAATCATAATAAACCAATTAATTAGACATGTAAACGTTTTTATGTTGACTACATTTGACACTTTTGTCAAATGTTGACACGTCTTATTTATGGTCATTACAAACATTATATAAGGAGTTTTTATGAACTATATCGATTTACTTAACTATTTTATTAAGCTTACTAATATTAAAATTGGTCATTTAGCAACCTATCTTAATTATGATATTTCTTACATAAGCAAGTGGATTCATGGAAAAAGAAGACCTTCTAGGAATAATATTATAGAAATAAATAATAAGCTTGCAAAAATTTTCGCTCAACATATCATAGAAAAAAATTTACTTGATACTGTTATAAATGATTTGGACTTTTCTCTTGTAACTTCAGGAAATGAAACTTTAATATTTGCTTCACTTGAAAAAAATATATATGATTATTTAAATTTATCTTATGATAATAAATTAAAGCTAGAAAAAAAATCTACTCACAAGGAAATAAATTATATTATTGGACAAACAGAAATTGAAAATTCTCTAGTAGAAATATTCAGATATATTTTTACCAATAAGAAAGATAATTTGAATATCTGGATTAACATTTCAATATTAAGTAATTTTTCAAAGTTTTTAATAAATTTGATTTCAAACTATATGGATAAAAAACAAAATATAAATAT
>JBQDYR010000047.1:0-13301 GCA_052105355.1 Anaerococcus sp. | reverse complement strand
ATTTTACTTTCTGTAATCATACAATCAATAAAAAAATATGTTGATAAAGATAATTTGTGGATAAATATGGAAGGACATGGTAGAGAAGAATTTGATAGAATGATAGATTTGTCAAAAACTGTAGGATGGTTTACAACTATTTATCCTGTAAATTTTAAAATTCATAATAATATTTTAGATACTTTACTAGATTGTCGTTATTCAATAGAAAAAATACCAAATAAAGGATTTGATTATCAGCTGGTTAAAGATCCTAATTTATCAAATGATCCAGACATTTCTTTTAATTATTTAGGGAAGTTTAACCCTATAGAGGATTATGAAAATGATATTAAAAAAATAAGATATAGTATAGTAGAAAGTTTTCCTAAATATGATTTTGGATTAGAAAACCATAGAATCCATCAAATTGAATTTGTTCCAATTATAAAAGATATGAATTTATTTATTAATATATTCTATAATTCTAAAATGTTTAACTCAAATATCATAGATGATATAAGTCTACAGATTAAAAATAATTTAAAATATTTATTAAAACAAATTAATGAATACAAGGATATATTAAATTATTTAAGGATAATCAATGAGAATAAAAATAGTATAAGATTAAAATTTGATGAATATTTAGATTTATTACAAAATACTAATATTAATAATGTTGATAGTATATTAGATACTACTGGGCTTCAAAATTCTATGTTACTGGAAAGCTTAAAAAATAAGAATTCGGGAGATTATATAGTTCAGTGGTATTGTGATTTAGATGAAAATGTAGATATTAATAAATTTATAAAAACATGGAAAGATGTTGTAAATGAATACGATATACTAAAGTCCAGCTTTAAATTAATAGGAGATAAATTTTATCAAATAATCCATAAAAAAATTGAGTTATCATATACTGAATTAGATTGGTATGACGAGAAAAATATTGAAGAAAAAACAACAGAATTTTTAAAAAAAATTAGGCACGAAACTATAGACATATCAAATCCATCACTAATAAAAATATATATAGTTAGAAGTAACAAAAAAGATATTTTTATTTTCCAATATCATCATGCCTTATTAGATGGTTGGGGAACTAAGAATTTGATAGAAAAATTTAATAAATTATATAATTCTGATAATAAGTTTCATCCTAAAGATATTAATAGTCAATTCTCAAGGTATATAAATTTTATAAATAAAATAAAAAGTGAAAGAGACATTGATAAATGGGTCGATTATTTAAATGATATAAATGAGCCAACTTTGATAGCTAGTTATAAATCAAGAAGATCATTATATGAAACATATAAATTATCACTAGAAGAAAATATAGTTTATAAAATAAAACAATACTGCGTAAATAATAAGATAACTACTAACACATTTATGCAATTTGTGGTAGGAATGCTGTTAAAATTATTCACTGGTAATAATGACATACTATTTGGGAGCACATTATCTGGTAGAAATATAGAGTTGAATTATGTTGAAAATATAGTAGGAGCATTAATTAATACGTTACCCGTTAGAATAGATTTTAAAAAACATGATGATATAGATATATTATTAAAAGAAATTCAAGAAAATCAATTAAATACGGGAATGGAAAGTTTTTATAGTATAAACGAATTGAGTGAAAAACTAAAATTAGATATTGGTAAATTATTTGATGTTCTTTATGTGTATGAAAATTACCCAAACAAGCCAGAAATCAGCTATCCTTTAGATTTAAGTACTATGAAAGGGAAAGAACAGATAAATTATCCTTTAGGAATAGCAGTAGAAGAACAAGGCAAGAATATTACTATAAATTTTGTACATAATAAATGCGCTCTAGACAAAGAATATATTAAAAGTATGGCTAATACAATTAATTCAATAATAGGAGAAATTTTTGAAAATACAAGTATTAGAAATATAGAAAAAAATGTATTTATGAAAATATTACCATATTATAAAAATAAATCTATTGTACAAAGTCGAAATATGGATATTCTTATAAACGAAATGTTTGATAAATACAAAAAAGAAATAGCAATAGTTAAAGATAATGTAAATTATAGATATGAATATATAAATGAAGTTATAAAGCAATTAGAAGATAAAATTGATGATAAAAATCAGAATATATTAGTATCTACAGAGGATAAGATATTACAAATATGTAGTATGTTATATGCTTTTAAAAATAATAGTACTTATATTCCATTAGATAAAAATACACCATCAGCCAGAGTTAACAAAGTAAAAGAAGATTTAAAGAATTATATAATAATTACAGGCTCTCATGAAGAGTATCATATTGAGTACAAAAAAGATAAAGTTGGACAAAATCATATTAATGAAACAGCATATATAATTTTCACATCCGGGACTACTGGTGAACCCAAAGGTGTTAAAGTTACCTATAATAATTTGGGGGGAAAAATATATTCATTAAATAATATTTATGGAATTTGTAGTACAGATAAAATATATCAAAATATCTCATTCTCGTTTGATCCATCAATTACAGAAGTATTATTACCACTAATCAATGGAGCAACTATTTACTTAAGTAACGAAAGATTATTGGGGAATGAACTTGAAAATTATCTGATAAAAAATAAAATAAATTCTTTAACAATAACACCAACATTATTATTAGAATTAAATCTTGATAAAGTAGAAACACTAGATAAATTGTATGTAGGAGGAGAAAAATTTGAAATAGAACTGTATAAAAAAATCAATCCACAAATAAGGGTTTTAAATTTATATGGACCAACAGAGGCAACGATAACATCAACATATTTGGATGTTAGCAAGTATGTTTTAAATGGATATGAAAAATCTATTCCTATTGGAAAGCCTTTGGATGATACTTATGTTTATGTATTAAATAAGTATGGGAAGCTTACTCCGCCTATGACAGAAGGAGAACTGTTTTTAGGTGGGAATTCCATATCATCAGGATATATAGAAGATTATAAATTAACTAAAGGTAAATTTGTTCCAAATAAAATAGATAATAGATGTAATATTTTATATAAAACCGGTGATATTGTCAGAGTTAATCTTGATGGGAATTTAGAATATTTAAGGAGGAATGATTCGCAAGTAAAAATTCGTGGATTTAGAATAGATATTGAAGATATAAAAACTATTTCTAAAACATTAAAAAAAGTAATGTATGTTGAATGTTTGCTTGAACGCATATCAGATTTGAATGAGTTGATATTAGTTTATTATGGAGAGTGTACCGAGGAAGATATATTATCGATTTTGAAGGAAAAACTTCCCCAATATATGATTCCGTCTAGAATTTATAAATTACCATCAATTCCTTTAAATAGTAGAGGTAAAATTGATATGAGTGCGATTAAAAACTTTATAAAATTAAAAATAGATAATATTCAAGAACTTACTAACAGTACAAATAAAAAAGATGAAACAGATAAAATCTTACAAAATATTTGGAAAGATATTCTTTTGGTAAGCGAAGTTGATTATGAAGATGATTTTTTTGAATTAGGAGGAAATTCTATATTAGCAATAAGATTAAACAATAAGATAAAAAATATAATGAATATAGAAATTTCAATATCTGACATTTTTAAATTTACAACATTTTCGGAACAGGTAGAATTTATAAAGAAAATAAAAGGGGGAGTCATATAGTGATAGAGGTTTCTGCAGGACAAAAGCAAATTTGGGCATATCATAAATATAATAGTGGAACAATGTATAATGTTCCTTATGTTATAAAAATCAACCAAGAGATAGACATAGATAAATTTAGAGAGGTTTATAAAAAGATTGTTGATAGACACGAAATATTGAGGACAAACTTTATTGAGAAATCAAATAATGTTTATCAAATAGTTAACAAAGAATATGAGCCTTATTTTAAATATATTGATATTTCAAGTAAAAAGGATAAATTAAAACTCTTAAAAGAGTATGCTAATGAAGAATATTCTTATAGATTTAACCTAGAAGAAGATAGTTTGATAAGACTTAGTTTAGTCAAAATAAAAAGTAATGAATATTATGTAGTATGTATTCAAAATCATATAATCACTGATGGTTGGTCAATCAATATATTAAAAAATGAATTTAAGTCTTTATATAATAACTTAAATATAAATGAATCAAAATTCCAATATGTTGACTATCTAATAAATACAAAAGGGAAAACGTACAACGAGCAAATTGAATTTTGGAAAAAAGAATTAGAAGGAGATCTACCAATTTTAAAAGTGCCTGAAAGTAAGGAAAGACCAAAAATCATGAAGTATACAGGAGATAGTATATCTAAATATATGAATAAGAAACTTTTTGATAAGATAAAAGATGTATCAAAAATTAGTAAAACTTCAGAATTTAATCTACTATTATCATCGTATATAAGCTTTTTACAAAGATATTTAAATCAAGAGGAAGTTATTGTTGGGATCCCTGTTACAAAAAGAGACGCAGAGTACATGGAGAATATAGTAGGATATTTTGTAAATGTTTTACCAATACGTTTTAAATATAATGGAGATAGTACAATTATTGATTTAGGACAAGAGGTTCAATATAAAGTATTAAAAGCTATCGATAATAGGAATGTAGATATAGAATATATAGCTGAAAGTTTAAAAATATCAAGAACCTCAAATATAAATCCGATTTATCAGACAGTTTTTTCTTTAGAAATTGTAGATGAAAATGATATTTCCAGAGAGATATTAAATAGTAACTATTCAAACTGCGATTTAGTATTACAAGTTTTACTTAAAGGTGAAGATATAGAACTAAAATTAGAGTATAGCAATGAAATATATGACAAGAAAAGTATGATTGAATTGTTGGATAATTTTGTTTACTGGTTAGAAAACATATTTAAGGACTGTAAGAAATTTGATCATGTAGAAGTAGTTTCAGAAGAAGAAATAGAAAAACAAATTTTTAAATGGAACAATACGGTTGATAAAACAAAATTTAAAAATGTTAATGATTTATTATGTAAATTTATAAATCTAGAAAATTTCAACACTTCAGTTGTAGATGATAGAAGAATATCCTATAGTCAACTAGATGATTTATCTAATTGTGTTGCAAATTGTATAATTAATAAAAAAATAAACCCTCAAACCATAATAGCGGTAAATATGGATAGAAGTATTGAATATATAGTTGCAATATTAGGGATACTTAAAGCAGGATGTATTTTTTTACCGATAGATACAAATATGCCAGAAAATAGAATTGTCAAAATTATAAATGATGCAGGTGTAGAATATTTGATAAATAGAAGTACGGAATATAATATATTATGCAAAAACATATTAAATTTTGAAGAAATGCTTAAATATTCAAATGCACCTATAAGGAGAGAAGTATGTGAAGATGATGATGCATATATAATATATACATCTGGGAGTACTGGAATTCCTAAAGGAGTAAGGATAAATCACAGAGGTTTATGCAATTTTATAATATCTCTAAGTAAAAAATTGAAATTAAATAGTAAATCTAAGGGATTACAAATGGCATCAATTTCCTTTGATGCTAGTATTTGGGAAATATTTTTAATCTTAGCAAATGGCGGAGAATTATATATATACGATGATAAATATTATGGTGAAAACTTAGTAGAATTTATAAATGATAATAAAATTTCTCATTGTATAATAACTCCTATGTTATATTCAACATTAGATTTTAATTCTACGGAGTCTTTAAAATATATAGTTACTGGTGGATCGGAGTATATTAAGAATACAACTGTTCCTGATGATATAAAAATTATAAATGCTTATGGACCAACAGAAGCTACAATTTGTTCATCTATATATGAGGTTAATAATAAAAATGATTCAGTGGTACCTATAGGTAAGCCGATAGATAATGTGAAAATTTTAATTTTAGGGGAAAGTAATAAATTATTACCAGTAGGAATCCCAGGAGAAATATATATTGGTGGGATAAATGTTAGCCCTGGATACATCAATAATGAAGAATTAAATTCAACAGTATTTATTAAAAATCCATATTCGAATGATATTGAAAGCATATATAAAACAGGAGATATTGGGAAATATTTATCTGATGGGAATATAGTGTATTGTGGAAGGAAAGATAATCAAGTAAAAATTCGTGGATTTAGAATTGAACTTGGAGAAATTGAGAAGTTCACTAAAGGTTTAGAGGAAGTTGATAATTGTATAGTGGTGAATAAGAATAAAGGAATGAATAATACTTTAAACTTGTATTATTCAGGAAGAATTTCTATTGAGGATCTAAAAATATCATTACAAAATAATTTACCGTATTATATGATTCCTAATAAAATATTAAAGATAAAAGAATTTCCTTTGAACTCAAGCGGAAAAGTTGATAAATCAGCTTTAGAAAAATTAGATTATATAGATGTTAGTAAGTATAAACAGCCTAATGAAGAAATAAGTACTAATGAATCTATTCTTATTGATATATTAAAAAAAATATTGGGTGAAAACGAGATCCAAACTAGTGATAATTTTTTTGAGTTAGGAGGAGATTCAATTACAGCAATAAAATTTGTGTCAGCTGCACGTGATAGAGGGATTAATATAAGGACCTCTGATGTATTTGAGTTTCAAAGTGTAAGAAATATATCAAAAAATATTTCTACTGAAACTTCAAAAAAAGAAATATATAAAATTAAAAAAAATAGTAAATTGGCTCCGATACAAGAATGGTTTTTTAAACAAAATTTTCCAAATAAAAATCATTGGAATCAGTCAATGGCATGGGAAATTAATGAAAATATAGATATAAAAATTGTTAAGAAAGTCATAGAACATATTTATAGTATTCATGATAATTTTAAGGTTTCATTTAATATTGTAAATAAAAATTGGAGTTGCAATGTTATAAATGAAAATAAAAATATTTTTGTATTTGAGGATTTAAGTCATTGTAAGGATTTTGATACTAGAGTTTTAGAAATAGAAAACCATTTACAACGATCTTTGAAAATAGATGAAGGAATTTTGTCAGCTATTTCTATTATAAAAATAGAAGAAAATAAATATCGACTTTTTTGGTGCATACATCATTTAATAGTAGATGGAGTGTCATGGAGGATTTTAACAGATGAATTAATAAAATATTATATAGAATTTAAAAATAATAAAAAAATTTCACAAAAAGCAATAAATAGTTATCAAGAATGGGTTTATAGTTTAGATGCGTACAAAGAAAATATAAATACGGAAATAATAGACTACTGGATTGAAGTTGAAAAAGATTTAAATCTACAATCTTATGGATTAGATAAATCGTTGAGTTTAAACAAAAATGATAAAATTATATATAAGATATTTGACGTTGAAACAACAGAACGATTCATAAGTAAGATAAAAAAATATCACAGTTATAAGGTTGAAATAGTACTACTTTCTATATTTATTGAGGTTATTTGTGACATAGTTAGAAAAGATGAAATTTATATATTGATGGAAGGTCATGGAAGAGAGGATTTTGAAAAAAACATTGATACATCTAATACAACAGGATGGTTTACATCTATGTATCCTGTAAAACTAAAAAAGACGGGGAATATAAATTTAACAATTAAAAAAACAGATATCATTATGAAAAATATTCCTAATAAAGGATTTGATTATCAATTTATTAAGAAAAATAATAGTTTGAAAGATATGATAAGTTTTAATTATTTGGGAATGTTCAATAATTCAAATGAGATAAATTATTTAAAGACTGTAACTTCAAAATCAGATAACGTAAGTAAAGATAATAATAATGTAAATATATTAGATTGTGTTTTTAGCATAGAAGATTCACAATTAAAACTATATTTATTTAATAGCAAAGATTATGAAATTGATTTATTAGAGATTTCAAATCAAATTGAAAATAAAATGCTATTTTATTGCAATAATAAAATAGATTGTAATGTGTCTAAGAGTTTATTAGATGAAAAATTTGATGAAATAATTGATTTGATAAATGAGTAAAATTCACATGAATTTATATTAGGAGGTGTCATATGAATATCAATAAATTGTATAAAATGACAGGTTTACAAGAAGGGATGGCTTATCACTCAATGTATAATGATAAAAGTGAGTATACAAGCCAGTTAGTATTTGAAATGCCACTAAGTATTGATCTAGATTTATTCAATTCATCTTGGCGATATTTGATACAGGAATTTGATATATTGAGAACTAAATTTCTATTTGGAAAATCTGATGAAAATTATCAAGTTGTAGTAGATAAAATAGATTTCAATGTTCAATATATTGAATATATGGATAAACTTGAATTTGAAAAATTTTGCAAAAAAGAAAGAGAAAAAGGTTTTTCATTAGAAGAGTTACCTTTGATGAGAGTCCTAATAATGAAAGGCAACGAAAATTATAAAGTGATTTGGACACATCACCATATTTTATTAGATGGCTGGAGTGTAGGTATATTACTTGTTAGATTGAATGAGATTTATAGAGATTTACTAGAAGATAAATACTTTTTTAATTATGATAAAAACTTACAAGTAGATAATTATATTGAATATTTGAATAATAATTTTGATAAAAATCATAAACAATACTGGGAAAAGTATTTAGAAAATTTAGATAGCCTGAGTTTTATTGGGAAGAAAGAAAGTTTTTCTGATTTAAAAATATGTGAGTATAAAGAAACACTTGATAAAAAATTATGTGAAGAGATAGAAAAACTATCAAGAGATAATAAGGTTACTGTTGCTAGTTTTTTACAAATGGTATGGATATACACATTAAGTAGATACACAGGAAATGATGAAGTTGTATCTGGAATTATAAATTCTGGTAGGGATATTGAATTAAAAAATATTGAAAATATACCAGGGCTACTAATAAATACTTTACCTTGCAGATTCAAACTTGAAAATGATAAAACCTTTATTGATAATATGAAAAGATTACACGAGCAAGAAATAAAATCAAAAAAGCATGGATTATTGCCACTTAGTAAGATATTAAAAACTACTAAAGAGAATAGTTTGAATATATTTGATACTTTATTTGTGTATGAAAATTATCCATTTGATGATTCCAAATTTAGTGATCTAAAAATAAGTAATATAAAAGGATTTGAAAAAACAAATTATCCATTTGTATTTTCTTCAGGGAAAAATTCTGAAAATAATTTAATATTGAAGATAGCATATGATAGCAATCAATTTAATAAAAGATATATATCAGATTGTTTAAGTTTTATGAAAGATTTGATTTGTAAAATTCTATTATCAAAAGATAATTCTAAAATAGATGATATTTGTGTAGGTCTTGAACGATACTTTTCAGTAGCTATAGGTAATAAAATACACTATCCTAAAAATATGAGGCTTGACAAATATTTTGATTATATAGAAAGTGTTCATAGAGAAGAATCTGCCATATATTATGATAATTGCAAATATAGTTACAGAGAATTGAAAAAAGCTTATTTAGATTTAGCAAAATCACTTTTAAGATTGGGTATTATTGATGGAGAACGTGTTGGAATAATAGCAGATAGAAGTTTTGAAAATATTGTAATAATGTTAGCTTTATCTAAAATAGGAGCTACTTATGTTCCAATCGACTTAAATTATCCGGATAAAAGAATCAATTTTATAATTGATGATGCTAATATAAATAAAATAATTACTTATAAGAAATTGGAAAATATCAATGAGATGCAAATTAATTGTGATTTTCTAGAATATAATAAAATAATAAATAATGAGAATAATATTGATGTAAGTTTTATAGAACCAAAAAATAATATTTCACATATAATTTATACATCAGGTACAACAGGAAATCCAAAAGGGGTATGTGTTACGCATGAAAACGTTTTAAATCTGTGCGTTTATAATGATTTCATAAAGATAGATAGTAAAGATGTATTTGCACATGCAGCATCAATTTCTTTTGATGCTGCGACATTTGAAATATGGACACCTTTATTAAATGGCTGTAAATTAGCAATAATTAAAGGAAATCCAACTGATATAAATGAGTGGAGTAAACTTATATTAAAATATGGAATAAATATTGCATGGTTAACTTCAGGACTTTTTAATTTGTTTGTAGATTTAAACCCAGATATATTTAAAGATTTTAAATATATTATATCTGGAGGAGAAAAGTTATCTCCAAAACATGTAATATTAGCTCTAAATAGGTTAAATAATGTACAAATTATAAATGGGTACGGACCTACAGAGACTACAACTTTTGCAACATCATATAATATAAATGATGTTTTTGATGATGATATTCCGATAGGAAAGCCTCAATCTAACACTGAATTGTTTGTTTTGGGTGAAAATAAAAAGCTTTTGCCAGTTGACACTGAAGGAGAGTTATATATTGGTGGAAGTGGAGTTACTGAGGGATATCTCAATAATAAATTATTAACAAATGAAAAATATATTACATTTAAGTTTGAAGGTAATACAAAAAGATTATATAAGACAGGAGATATAGTAAAATTAAATAGTTCAAATATTCTAGAATTTATTGGAAGAAAAGATAACCAGGTTAAGGTTAGAGGGTTTAGGATAGAATTGGATGAAATTGAAAATTTAACTAAAACTTCTAAGGGCATAAATGATGCTATATGTTTATTAAATGATAAAAGAGATATAGTTCTTTATTATACTGGAAGTGTTGATGAAAAAAGAATTAAAGAATTACTATGTAGAGAGCTACCTAAGTTTATGGTACCAAAATATATTAATAAAATTAAAAATATGCCGTTAACTATTAACGGTAAAATAGATAAGATTAAACTTAAAAGTATGAATAACTTATCATCAAAAGAGTCAAAATTTAGTAAAGATGAATATGAAGAAATTCTGCTTAATATTTGGAGAGACTTATTGGGGCAAAATAATATTAATTCTGATGATAATTTTTTTGAAGTAGGAGGAGACTCTTTATTAGCGGTTAGATTAATAAATAAAATAAACAAAGTATTTAGTAAATCATTGAAAATAAGCGATTTATATGAAAATCCATCAATACTAGAACTTAAGTCAATATTGAAAAAACAATATATAAATAATGATCTTGAAGAGTATAAGATTATTCACGGGGCTAAATTAGAGGAGTATCCATTAACCTTTGAGCAAGAGCAATTATGGTTTTTGAGTGACTTAGGTAGTAACAATTCTAATTACAATACTATCATATTAAAAAAAATTAATAGGGATATAGATATAAATAAATTTAAAGAGTCCTATTATAAAATAATAAATAGACATGATATATTTAAAACTAATTTTTTTAATATAAACGGAATACCTAAGCAAGTAGTTAATAAAGAATATAAAGAATCACTTGAGATTATAGATATAGAGTGCAAAGTAAATAAAAAAGATTGTATTAAAGAATTAATAAAAAGAAATTACTCTTATAAATTTGATTTAGAGAAAGATAGTTTGATAATGTCATATCTTATAAAATATAATACTGGAGAATATTATTTCTTTGCTGTTCAACATCATATTATATCGGATGCTATATCTAATCAAATTTTATTAAGAGAAATATTAGATGTATATGATGATAAAAATTTAGAAAAAATAGATATTTCATATAAAGATTATGCAGTATGGGAACGTAAATTTGTAAAGACAAGTAAATATACTAATGAATTAAATTTTTGGAAAAAAGAGTTATCAGGTGAATTATCTGAGTTAAAACTTCCTTTTGATTTTTATGATAATAAGGTTATTAACGATAAACCTTTAAGTATAAAAATTTGTAAAGAAATTAAAGAAAATATAGATGAATTTTGTAAAAAAGAGGGAATAACTTTCTTTATTTTCATGCTTACAGCGTATACTAGTTTTTTATATAGATATACTGATGCAGAGGATATAATTGTTGGAACTCCTTTTACAAAAAGAGATACTGATATTCTTAATAATATAATAGGATACTTTGTTAACACATTACCTGTGCGAACTAAAATTGAAACATCAGATACTTTTAAGGATTTAGTATCGAAAATTAGGTATAAAATTTTAGAAATATTAAATAACAAAGATGTGCCATTTGAGAAGATAGTGAATGAAATATCAAGTAGCAGAGATTTGCAAATTCCTAATATCTTTCAAACTGTATTAGTTTGTCAAGAAAATAATTATGAAGGAGAAGAAAGCGAATTTATAGAAAGTATAGAAACATCTGAAGATGAAAAGTTTAATTTAACGTTGATAGTTGAGAAATCTTTTAGTGAAATAGATATAAAATTTAAGTATAACAGCAAATTATATTCTAGAAAAATGATTGAAGATATTAGTAAGAAATTCTATATGTGGATAGAAAGTTTGTTACTATATCCAAAGGAAAGACTTATAAATATATCTATATTAAACGATGATGAAATAAATAAGCAGCTTTATTTGTGGAATAAAACAGGCGTATCTTATTCTGAAAAAACGTTTTTAGACGAATTTAATAAAGTGTGTAAAAAATTTCCGGACAAAATATCAATTAATGATAAATCTGGGAAAATAAGTTATTCTGAATTAGATATTGAAACAAATTATATTGCACATAAAATTTCTAAAATGTGTAATAGAAAAGAACTATTTGCTGTAATAACTGATAAAGGAATAGACTATATAAAGATTATATTAGGAATTTTGAAATCAGGTTCTTCTTTTTTACCAATAGATAGTAATATACCAGAAGAAAGAATAAAATATATTTTAAATGATGCAGGTATAAATACAGTTTTTGTAAATGATAATGTTAATTTTGAATTTGATAATATAAAAAGTATATGTATAACTGATTTAATGTACTTAAATGAAGAACATTACGATAAAAAATGGAAAAATTCGATTAAAGTAATGGAGGATGATATCGCATATGTTATATATACTTCTGGAAGCACTGGTAATCCAAAAGGGGTATTGATTAGACATAAAGGGATATTAAATCTGTGTAAATTTTTACAAAATGAGAGATCTATGAATTTGTCAGATGATTCTAAATGTTTACAACTCGCATCAATTTCTTTTGATGCAAGCATTTGGGAAATATTTCCAGCCTTAGCATCAGGTTCAGAAATATTTATATACAGCGGTGTTGATTATTCTGAAACATTAATAGATTATATTAAAAACAATAAAATAAGTCATGCAACTTTTACACCATCATTATATTCTGTTATAGATTTTTCAAAAGTTAATAGTTTAAAATATGTCACAACAGCAGGTTCACAATATGTAGAAAATAAAACTATTAATAATAATGTATCAATTATTAATGCTTATGGACCTACAG
>JBQDYR010000046.1:0-13316 GCA_052105355.1 Anaerococcus sp. | reverse complement strand
GGTTATGAGAAATTAATATTATACCAACATTGTGTTTTAGCCTAAAATGATTTATAACTTCAAATAGTTGAACCTGAGTTATAGCATCAACCATGGTAGTTATTTCATCTAGGACTAGATATCTGGTTTTATCGGACATTATTCTTGCTAAGCATACCCTCTGGAGTTCTCCTCCTGATAATTCTTGAGGGAATTTCTCTAGCCAGTAGTCTTTTATCCCAAATTTTTCTACTACATCCTTACTTACATCCCACCCCTCATTTAAAATCTTTCCTATCTTCCATCTACTATTTACAGATTTTTCTGGGTGCTGGAAGGCCATTTGTACTGGTAGGTAGCCCTCATAGTCATTTATATCTTTTTCATCCACTATGATTTTTCCTAAGTCTGGCTTTAAATAGCCACCTATAATTTTTCCCAAGGTAGATTTTCCATAGCCAGATGGCCCACAGATTATTATTAGCTCACTTGGACTTAGGCTTAAGCTAAAATTTTTTAAGATTTCTTTTTTTCCGTAGGAAAATGAAATATTTTTTACTTCTAACATAGGTTACCTACTTCCACAGAATTAAATCCATTTTCTGGAAGTGCCCTAAAGAGTGCTTTGGAATATGGTTGTTTTAGGCCCTTACCGCCTTCTTTTAATTGGGACATTTCTGCTACTTCAATAATAGTTCCATCATAGAAAAAGGCAATCCTATCTGCACATTTCATGGCCATTTCTATATCATGTGTTATGACTACAGCAGACTTTCTCTTTTTCTTTAGAGATTTAAAATAATCTATAATGGTATCAGTTCCTTTTTCATCCAAGCCAGGTGTAGGCTCATCTGCAATTATTAGGCTTGCATCACAAAGTATGGAATCAGAAATCAATACTCTCCTCATCATTCCTCCAGAAAGTTCGTGAGGATAAAGGTCCATAACTTCTTTAGAAAGACCCAAAGATTTATAAACTTTCTCTACGTCTTCTTTTTTGGCAGTATAAGAACTTTGCTTGCCCACCTTTAAAAGTGGATTTAGGGAGTTTACTGTTTGAGGTATAAAGGAGATTTCCTTGCCGTAATAGTTATCAAGTCTTTTTTTTGTTAGAGGCTGATCCTTATAGGTAATTTCTCCAGAAACAATGGCATTATAAGGAAGAAGGTCCAGTATAGCATGAGCTAAAAGGCTTTTTCCAGATCCTGATGACCCAAAAATCGCAAGTATTTCCGAATCCCTTACATCTAAAGACAGGTCAGAAACAACATGGACTATCCTCTTTTTAAAAAAGCTTGTGTACTGTTCAAATGATATATTTAAATTTTTAACACTTAATAACATATTATCACCTATGAATCTCATTTGGGTCTAAAAAGCTCTTTAAGCTTTCTCCTAACCTATTTACACATAAAACCAAAAACACTAGCATTATGCCTGGTAATAGGGCCAAATAAGTATGGCCTGTAGTTATATATTTCATACTTTCTTGTAGAATTATTCCAATTGCTGGAGTAGAAAGTGAAAGACCAAATCCCAAAAATGTTATTCCCGCTTCATGTAAGATTGCATGAGGGAACAAAAGCACCAAACCCACCACTATTTGTGGTAAAATCTGTGGAAGAATATGGTTTTTAAAAATGTAAAATTTGCTTTTGCCCATGGCTTTTGAAATTTGTATATAGTTTTCATCCATAAGCTCTAAAATTTCTGATCTTAAAATACGTGTAAGCCCTGTCCAATGGGTGAGGGCAAGTCCTATAACTACTCCCTTGATTCCCCTGCCTACAGCTACAGATATTAGGATTAAAAACATCATATGGGGTATAGAAAGAAAGCCATCTATAAGGAAGTTTACAAGGGTGTCTGTCTTTTTTCCACCAATAACCAAAAGTACACAAAATACTATAGATATTAAAAAACTTGATAGGGTCCCGATAAATCCAACTTTAATGGAAGTAGAAAGTCCCTTTATAGTTCTAAGATACATATCTCTTCCTGCGTGGTCTGTTCCAAAAATGTGGTCTGCACTAGGTGCCATTAGCTTATCTCTAAAATTAGAGCCAAGGGCGTTTTCATCTATCATAGATCCATGAATATATACATATAGGACAAACAAAGAAGTAAGAATCATAATAAGCATTGTAAAGATTCTTTTTTTGCTTATTTCATCACTATATTCGACGTTCCTTTCCTTTAGCAGGCTTTCTTTTATAGTTTTTGAATTAATTTTCATTTTGCCTCCTAAGTCTAGGATCTAAAATAAGATACATTAGATCACACAATCTATTTCCAACATAAACAAAGATCATAGAAAATAAAACCAAGCCCAACAAGAGAGGAACATCTCCCCTAAGTCCTGCCTCTACTGTAAATGATCCAAGTCCTGGGTAGTTAAAAACACTTTCTGCAAGAACTGCCCCAGAAAATAGCTCAGAAAAATATGTAAATTGAATGGTAAGTCCTGGAAGAATCATATTTTTTAGGCCATAGGAGTTTAAAATTTTTCTCTTTTTTATACCCCTAGAATAGGCATAGAGGACATAGTCAGAGTTCATAACATCTATAACCTTTTGTCTAGTATGAAGTGCTATGCTTGAAATCCCAACTAAAGCTAGTGTTATTCCAGGAAGTAGCATATGATGAATTCTTTCAAGGAACGAAATATCTTTTTCTAAAACCCCTATTGGACTGCCCATAGCTGCTGGAAAAAGTCCTAGTTTTATGGAAAATATTATAATCATAAGTATTCCAACCCAAAACTGTGGTGTTGAAGCTAGAATTATTGCATATAATTTTATAGATTTATCCTTTAAAGATCCCTTGTTTGCTCCTGCTACAATACCTAAAAATATTCCAAATATTCCTTGAATAAGCCAAGCAAAGCTCATAAGCAGTATAGATGATTTAAAGCCCCTTTTTATTATCTCAATTACTGGTCGACCATATATATTAGATACACCTAAATCTCCTCTCACCAGGTGCGAAAACCATATCCAATATCTTTCTAAAAATGGAAGGTCTAGTCCCCATTTTTCGATTAATTTTTGTCTTATTTCAGGAGTAATACCCACTCCTCTGCTTCTTGCAAAAGCAGAGACTGGGTCTATAGGGGAGATGTCCATCAAAAGAAAAGAAATAAATGTTACAAATAATAGTAAACATATAAAGTATATTATTTGCTTGATCACTTTTTTAGCCATCTTCCCCTCCTATTTATTCAGTCCATTTCCAATTAGAAATGGTATCTAACATTGGCCATCCACCACCATGTGGTTGTATTTTTTGCTCTCCTATTTCTAGTCCATCTCTGACTAGGTATAGGTGGTTTTCATTTACAAGCCAAATCCATGGGCAGTCTCCCATAGCTGAAAGGCCTGTTTTACCATCCCACTGGGCAAGCTTAAAGTTTTCGTATAAGTCTTCTACATTATCTGCTGATAGTCCTTTTTCAAAATATTCATCAACTTTTTCATTTCCATAATAGTTTGTGTTGTAGTATTCAGACCCCTTATATTTTGATGAATAGTTATAGTACATTTCTAGTGGGTCATATCCACCCCAACCAAATAGGACTGCATCAGAATACATATGTGGTGTTACAAAGTCCCAATCTCCAAAGAGTGGATTTATTTCTATACCAATTTTTTTGGCTTGGTCTGCAAAGTAAACTGCTATATCTTCACGGTCTTGGTAGGCATAGTAGAGATCAAATTTAGCCTTTACTCTGTCTTTTTCACGGATACCATCGCTTCCTTCTTTCCAACCTGCCTCATCTAGGATTTCTTTAGCCTTTTCTATATCTCCATCTTCTTTTTCTATAGTTTCTTCATTAAACCATGGAAGATTATCTGCTACTGAATATGCAGGTGTTCCTTCACCATCTAAAATAGTATCTATCATCTCTTGTCTATCCATTGCTATATCAAGGGCACGTCTGATGCTTAAATCGCTTGTTACGTCATTTCCTATAGGAGAGCCAGGCGAAAGAGTCTTATCGTTTGTTACTTGTCCTGTGTTAGCAACTGTGGGCATTGATATACCTCTATTGTCAACAGTTTTTATAGATTCTATATGGAAGCCTGGGAAATCTGTATTTTTTGCTGTAATTGGAATTCTTATTACATCACAATCTCCAGCTTTTGCTGTTGCAAGAGCTTGATCTTGGTCTTTAAAAAATAGAAAAGTAACCTTTTTGAAAGGAACTTTTTCTCCAATATAGTATTCGTTCTGTTCAACAATTAATTGTTGACCTTTTTTCCATTCAACCAATTTAAATGGCCCTGATCCTACAGGATTTTCACCATAGTCTGGACCATAAGCTTTTTCTGGAACTATAGCCATAGAGCACATAGAAGATGTAAATGAAATGTCTGGTTGATCAAGTTTTATTTCAAGGTTTTTGTCATCAGTAGCTACCACTTCAACTAGTCTTGTTAAATTAACTTCAGGGGTTCCCTCTTTTTTTGCTGTATTGTAAGTAAAGGCAACATCACTAGCTTTTAGGTCACTTCCGTCTGAGAATTTTAGATCATCTTTTAATTTTACTTTTATAGTTTTTTTATCTTCTGAAAGTTGGTAAGATTCTGCCAAATCTGGCTCTATATTCAAATCTGTATCTCTTTTTAAAAGTGCTGATTGGAAAATAGCTGTTCCATAGTGTCCTGAACCGTGAATAGGATCCCAACCTTTCTCTGGTTCATATCCAAACCCTAATACTAATTCATCCTTGCTATGGGTCTTGTCAGTAGTTTCTACTGATGTTTGCTCATTGCTAGTCGATTCTATTTTTCCTTTCTTATCTTTGTTCCCACAGCCTGCAAATAGTGCAGTACATAGAAGCAAAACCGATAATTTTTTTAATGTTTTATTCATAATATCTCCATATATTATTATCCTATTTTTTCTTTCTTATATAATATATCTACCTTCTATACTTTACTATCTATTTTTCTATTTTAGGATTTAACCCTTCAACATAAGGTTTGATATCAAGTACAGGAGTACCGTTTAACATATCAACCCCTTCAATAGTAATGGTCTTATCTGTTAAATCAATGATCTTACATATAGATAGGCCGATTGGGTTAGGTCTATTTGGAGACCTAGTTGCAAATATTCCCTTCCTACCATTAGTATGTTTATGATCAATAATCAATGGAGTGTCTTTAGGTGATTTATGAAAGGCAAAAATTATTACAATGTAATTTCCCACTTCTAAATTAAATAAGGCGTCCTTGTATTCATCTTCTATTTCAATAATAGCCGTTTGATCAGATAAAACGCTTTGCATCGGTATTTCTTCTCTTGTTTCATAAGGTGATTTGATAAATCCAACTGGTTTTAAAGTAATTTCCATCTTTTTCCTCCTATTTATTATCTTTCTTTATATTTTTTCTAACTTCTTCAATAGACATGTTATTTTCTTCTGCTAGTATCTTTAAATCTTCATATTCAAACTTTTCTCTAACAACTCCATATCCCCTTGATCTTTTAAGCTTTACAGGACCAAGACTTGAGGCTATTTCTTCTATTTCTCTTTTAAGGACATATCTTTTTGTTTCTACTTCTCTTATTCCTATGGTTGTTGTATATTTGAAAATAAGTTTTATTAAATTTTCCTTATCTTTTTCAACACACATAATCCTAATTAGATTTCCAGGACGAGATTTTTTCATAATTATTGGAATTACATAGACTTCTCTTGCTCCGGCTTCAAAAAGTTTTTCCATAGCAAAGCTAACTTCTTCTCCTGTCATGTCATCTACATTACAGGATAATTCATAAACACTATCGTTTAAATCTGAGCTTTCTGCTAAAAATGACCTCACAGCATTTAATACTTCAAAGTCCTTTTTTCCCATACCATAGCCTATTTTCTTGATATTTAGTTTTGGCATTTGAGAAAATTCATCAACAAAATATTTTAATAAAGCTGCTCCTGTTGGAGTACATAGTTCGCTTTCTATTCTTCCGCTATAAACTGGAACGTCCTTTAATATATACAAAGTAGCTGGTGCTGGCACTGGTAAAATTCCGTGAGCACATCTGACATGGCCACTTCCCAGGTTTATAGGAGATGCTATAATCTTGTCAACATCTAGCTTATCTATCAAATAGCAAACTGCAGCTATATCGGCTATAGCATCAAGCGCTCCTACTTCATGGAAGTGAATCTCGCTCACATCAATATTGTGTGATTTGCTTTCTGCTTCTGCTATTAGTTTATAAACAGCAATAATATCTTCTTTAACCTTGTCGCTTAAATTTAAAGATTCTACTATTTCGACAATTTCCTTCAGTCCCCTATGAACGTGATGACCGTCTCCTCCATGTCCGTGACTGTGATCATGGTGATGGTGATCATGAGACTCATTATTGCAATGGCAGTGGTCATGATCGTGGTGATGGTGGTCATGTGACTCATCATTGCAGTTGCAGTGGTCTTGATCATTATGATGTCCATGAGATTTCTTACTCATCTGATCTTCTTTTATATCAAAGTCTACGACCTTTTCTTCTTCTCCATGAACTTTTACTGACATTCCTAAGCCATAAATTCCGCTTTTAATTTCTTCTTTCAACGTAAATTCTACGCCTTCTATTCCAATTTCGTTTAGTTTATTAACAAGATCTTGTTTTTTGGAAAATAGGTCTAACAAGGAAGCTGTTAGCATGTCTCCTGCAGCCCCCATAGAACAATCAAAGTACAATATTTTCATTATTTTGCCTCCATATGATTTATCATATTTGCCATATAGCCTGCACCAAATCCATTATCAATATTTACAACACTTACTCCACTTGCACATGAATTTAACATAGATAATAGTGCTGCAACTCCATTAAAAGCTGCACCATATCCTATACTTGTAGGAACCGCAATAACTGGAGCATCAACTAGTCCTCCAATAACACTTGCAAGGGCTCCTTCCATTCCTGCGATTGCTATAACTACACTTGCATCTGCAAGTATGTCTATATGAGCTAATAGTCTGTGAAGGCCGGCAACTCCAACATCATAAAGTCTTACAACTTCATTACCCAAAAATTCAGCTGTAAGGGCTGCTTCTTCTGCTACAGGTATATCACTTGTTCCACCGGTGGCTATTACTATTTTTCCAAGACCTGATGACTTTGGAAGATCTCCATATATACCAATTTTTGCATCTTCATGGTACTCAAAATCAATTTCTCCTTTAATTTTTATAGCAGATTCTTTATTTAATCTAGTTATGAGGATAGATTTTTGATCATTTTCTATCATTGTTTTCATTATTCCTATGATTTGTTCACTAGTTTTTCCAGCACCGTAGATGACTTCGCCCACGCCATTTCTTATTTTTCTATGAAAATCAACCTTTGCATAATCAATATCCTTAAAAGGTTCGATTTTTAGCTCATTTATAGCATTCTCAATAGAAATGTCTCCATTTTTAACTTTCTCTAAAATTTCCCTAGCATCCATTTCTATCTTTCCTCCAGGTCTAAAAGTACATTAACATAGTATTTTTTTAATTCTTCCAATATTTCATTTCTAAGTTCTAAAACTTTTTCAAATTGATTTGCCTTTACTTGTATTTTTGCAGAAGAATTTACATTTCTTACCCTAAAGTCAACAAAACCTTTTTTTCTCATAAAGTCTTCTGCTTTTTCTGTATTAGTAAGTTTTTCTTTTGTGATTGGTGTGTCTGTCATAATTCTTGTAGCTAAACATGAATATGACGGTTTGTCCCAAGTTTCAAGCCTTGCCTTTCTTGATTTTTTTCTTATTTCATCTTTAGTAAGACCACACATCCTTAAAGGGGAAAGTACTTCTAACTCATCTTTCGCTTTCATACCTGGTCTATCATCGTAGGCATCTGAAGCATTAGTTCCATCAAGTAAAATTTCATAACCATCTTTTATTGCCTCATTTTTTATTGTTGAAAAAATTTTGGTCTTGCAATGGTAACATCTTATTTCAGAGTTTTTTAATATATTAGATTCTTCAAATACATCTGCCTCTAGAATTTTCATTTTAGCGTCTAATTTTTCGACCAAATTTATAGCATCATCCAGTTCAAATTGTGGTTGAAAGGCACTTTTTACATAGTAAGCTTGTACATCAACTTTATTTTTAACTGCTTCGTAAAGAAGATAAGCAGAGTCTACTCCTCCAGAGAAAGCTATAGCAACCTTGTTATATTTTTTAAAAAAATTTTTTAAATTCATATCTAACCTCATATTTTCTTTTCTATTTTTATAAAAATAAAAAGATACACTTTTCCCGTTGAAAAGTATACCTTCTTAGTATAGTTAAAATTAACAAACAAATTATCTAAAGTCAATTCTTTTGACTATTTTTTATTTCATATAAAAAAACTATTTTGCTTGTTCTAATATTTTACTAACCTCGTCTACTGCTTGGTTAATAAGTTTTTTCAAAGAATAGTCGTTAATTCCTACAATTACATTATCATCATGCAAAAATGGTATTAAGATTCTTTTGGCTTTTGAAAGACTTACAGCCTCAGCCATCTTTGCAGATATCTCTCCATACAAGGAATTAACTAATAAAATACCTATCGGACCAACGATCACATCACTTGTAGCACAATTTACTACTACTGCATTTTCTCCAGTCGCTCCAATATTTGCTCCTGCTTTTAGCATGTTTGATGTTGCTATACTATTGGTACCAACAGCTATTATTTCTAGGTCCTCATGCCTTGATTTTAAGGCTTGGATTAATTGTTTTCCAAGGCCTCCGCCTTGGGCATCAATAACTAATACTCTCATACTCTAACCACTTTCTATATAATCTCTATAATACTAACAATTATTATAACATGAATTTACAAGCCTTTTATATTTTGATAATCAAGTAGTTATCTCAGAATATATAGAAAATATCTATTAATAATATTTTATTTAATAACAGTACCAGTTTTTCCTTCTAGACCTTCCAAAGCCTTTTCTAGTGATGTGATTAGGGCTTCTTTGTCTTCTCCAGCTTTTGCAAAACCTATAGCTGCTTCTACCTTAGGTTTCATTGAACCTTCAGCAAATTCTTTGGCATCAATATATTTTTCTGCTTCTTCAATAGTCATACTGCTTAACCATTCTTCATCTGGTGTACCAAATTTGATCGCTACTTTTTCTACTGCTGTAAGTATGATTAATGTATCTGCATCTACAAGTTCAGCGAGCTTTGCTGTTGTGAAGTCTTTATCTATAACTGCAGGAACTCCTACATAGTCTCCATCTTCTTCGATTACTGGTATACCACCACCACCTGCTGCAACTACGATTGTATCGTTGTTGTATAAAAGCTCGATTGACTTTTTCTCTATTATATCAATTGGCTTTGGAGATGGAACAACTCTTCTATAACCTCTTCCAGCATCTTCTTTAAATACTATTCCATCTTTTGCCATCTTATTAGCTTCTTCTTCTGTGTAAAAAGCTCCGACTGGCTTAGTTGGGTTTTGGAAAGCTGGGTCTTCTTCATTTACTAAAACTTGAGTAACTAAAGAAACAACTTGGTTATCCATATCTCTTTTATTAAGTTCATTTTCTATAGCATTTTGTAAATGATAACCAATGTATCCTTGGCTCATAGCTCCACATTCTGGGAATGGCATTTCAGGTGTATTCGCTTCTGATTTTGAAGAAGTATCCATTGCCAAATTAATCATTCCAACTTGTGGCCCGTTTCCATGGGAAATAATTACTTTGTTCCCTTGACTTACTAAATCCACTATTGATTTTGCAGTTGTTTTTACTGCTTCTTTTTGTTCTTCAGGTGTACTTCCTAAAGCATTACCACCTAAAGCTAAAACTATTTTTTTCATAATATATTCACCTCTTAATTATTTAAAGCTCTATCAACGTTTCTGATAAAGTCTTGTGCGTTTGTAACCATTGTTACTGCGGTTACTGTACCTCTGTCTGATAATTTGTTTACAGCAAATTCTTGAATATCTATTGTGTACATGTAAACTGGTCTAACTTCTCCATCAAATTGGTTGTAAGAAGGAGTCATGTTACCTGTAGCTATTGTAAATAGAATTGCTGACATCATTATAATTGTTGATGTTTTTCTTGCGTGACTTCTCATTACATTTTGAGCTTCATAAACATTGTTGATTGTTTCAGGAAGTCCAAGTCTATCACGGATTGTACCTGCTATTACAAAAGGAACATCCATTTCTACACAAGCTTTTATAAATCCGTCTTTTACTAGACCTGATTCAACTAGGGCTTTTGTAGAACCGTATTTTCTTGCTAAATTTATTGTGGTAAACAAGTTTTTTGTTGTATTTTGTTCTTTTTCAAAATTTTCTTGTCCCCATGAGGTATTGTAAATTCCTTTTTCAAGATCAAATGCAGCTGTTTCTGTACCACAGAATATAGCTTGAACATAACCATTTCTGATTAAATTTTCTAAAGCAGTTCTTGAATCTCTATCTAAAGAAAGAGCAGATCCTATTATTAACGTTACATAACCGTTGTTTGCTTTCTCATGTTTTAAAACTTCATATAAGTTATCATAGTCAATTGAAAAAGCTGTTTCTCTTGAACGTCCTGAACGGAAAGCAAAGGTGTCTCTTTTTTCGTCTTCAGCCAAGAAACCTTGCGTCCATACATATATCCCTTCAGAAGCATCTTCTGTACGTCCTATAGCGACTTTATCACCTTTTTTAAGGTTTCTAAATTCTACTATTTCCACACTTTCTTCTCCTGGAGTATCGTTAACAACGCAAACAGTATCCATTCTAGATTGAACAGCAAGAACCCACTTGTCATTAATCTTAAAATATTCTGGATATACTGATAAAGCATGGTAATTACGAGGGCTTATTCCATCAACTTCAACTTCTTTTGTTGTTACATTTGGTGCATTTTTTAAAAAGTCTTTTTCAAAATCTGGATGATGGTATTTTGGCATTTCAAATTTCATCTTACATCTCCCCCTTACCTTCTTCATTTTTGTCTTTAACTTCTACATATTCAATTTCTGGTATTTGCATCTGGTCAGATAGAACCTTGTCTGCTGGATTTATTAATGCACGCTCACAGTTTACAACAAAATCTTGTACGTTTGTTACCATTGGTACAAAGGCCATAAGTTCTCTAGCAGCTCCAACCTTGTTTACTACGTTTTCTGTAACGTCTATAGAATACATGTAAACCGGTGTCACACTACCATCTTTTCTAACTCTGTAGCTTGATGCCATATTTGCAACTGATAGAGAGTGCAGCATTGTAGCTATGCATATAACTAAGGTCGCCTTATCTAATTCTTTTTTTGTATCTGTTAAAGCTTTTTCAGTATCTCCAATAACTTCTGGTAATGGACCATCATCTCTTATAGAACCTGAAAGTACGAATGGAATATCCATATCTGACAATGTCTTGATTATTCCATCTTTTACGTTTCCACCAGCTATAAATTCTTTGATTGAACCAACACTTCTTACCTCGTTTAATAAGTCAAGGTGGTTATAGTGTCCCATAGGTACATTTTCTTGTGTGTAAATATTTTGTCCTAAAGCTGTATCTAAGAATCCACCTTCTAAGTCATGTGTACACATTGCATTTCCACCAAGTAAACAATCGATATAGCCATTTTCAGCAAGTTTGTTTAGTGAGTTTCTAGTATCATAGTCAAATACAACACTTGGTCCAAGTACCCAAACTATGTAACCATCTTCGCTGTCTCTTTCGTGTTGCATTAGTTCAAATAGGTAATCATAGTCTTTAGAAAATGATGTTTCTACAGCTTTTCCTGGTTTAGAATATACCCAATCAGGAAATCCTTCAGTATATATTAAGATTCCATCCTTTAAATCAGCCTTTTCTGCAAGGACAACTTCATCGCCTTTAACCAAGTTTCTGATTTCTTTTATTATAATATCTCCTTGATCATAAACTGCTACACAGTTTAATGAATTGTGCTCAGGAAGTAACCATTCTCCATCCTTTTTATAGAATGTTGGCATGTGACTTGTTAAATAGAAATTATCAGGTGCTACACCATCTATTTCTACTTTTTCTAATTTTATCTCACCGGCATTTTTGTACTTTTCTTCAGAAAAATCAGGCCAAATAAACTCTGGTATTTTGAATTCCATACTTACCTCCAATTTTTATTTTCATTTGTTCTTACATTAAATTTCTCATCCTTAAATTCCAAGCTTAAACCTATAGATTCATCAGCTTGAAGTTCTAAGACTTTTTTACTAATTGTAAAATAAATTTCCTGTTCTATTAGTTTTATTATATCACTTACTTCCAATTTATTGTCTAAAACATATCTAGTTATATCTTTTAAAAGATTCTCATCATATTTTAAATAAATTTGTGAGTCTATAAGTTCTTTAGTCAATTTTTTCATTTTAATACTAATCAACTTATAAATTGACTCTTTATCTAGTTTATCAAGATAGAATATATAGTCTACCTTTTTTTCAATTCCAGATATATTATCTCCAAAAGATTTATCTTCATCTAAGGAAGTAGTTAAAAATATAATGGTGTTTTTTAAATCTATATTTCTACCTTTATTATCTTTTAACTTTCCTTCGCTTATAATTTGAAAAATCAAATTCTGTATTTCTTTATGTGCCTTTTCGACATTTGAAAATACTATTACGCTATAAGGTTTGATTCTTAAGGCTTCAGTTAGAACACCACCAGTTTCATATCCTACATACCCCGGAGGAGCACCTATTAGTTTTGTTACAGAAGATTTTTCTCCAAATTCCCCCATATCAAATCTAATCAAAGATTTTTCTCCATCAAAAAGATACTTTGATATCAAATCAGAAATATAAGATTTTCCAGAACCACTTCCACCTATAAGAAAGGTACCCACAGGCTTATTTCTGCTAAAAATTCCACTTTCTGAAATCAAATATGTGTTAATGATCTTATCAATCATGTGATTTCCACCGACAAATTCATTTTTTAAATTAGCTCTGATTTCTTCTAGGTTTTCGAGCTTATTTATTTCAAGTTTTATCTTTGGCATGCCTGATAGCATAGAAATTATTTCTTTGACCTCACTAGTAGTAACCTTAGTATTAAGTTTATAGAAAGCTCCCACAGAATTTAATTCTTCAAGTTTTTTAAGAACAATTTCTTTTGATTGCAAATAGTCATCAATATGATTGAATTCATGTTGTTTTTTAGCTGCTTCTATATCATCTTTTATATCTTCTAGCTCTTTTTCATACAAGAGAATCTTTTCTTGACGTTCTCTCTCTTTATCATAAGCTTCGGTTTTTTCTTTTAAAGTTTTTTCTAAAATTTTAATTTCTGATTTCTTCTTTAAAATTCTTTCTTTAGAT
>JBQDYR010000045.1:0-13772 GCA_052105355.1 Anaerococcus sp. | reverse complement strand
AGTGCTCTATCCTAAAATATACTGACCTTAAAAGTTTAACTTTAGTGGGTAAGTTTTTATTTCCAAATAAATATTAAATAAACCGAAGTCTAGAAAAATATTAAGAGAATTATTTTAAAAATTGAAAACAAAAAAGTCTATATAGATAATTACTAATATTTTAAACTCTTTGCCAAAAAATTACTAAGTTTTTGGTGAAGAGCTTTTTAATTGCATATTATTTACATCATAAAAAAGATAAATACAGTTTATATTTTGCACTTATTTATGTATAATAGTCTTTATAAATCTCGTTTATTTAAGTATAATAAATGTATAGGGAATATAAAGGAATGATTCAAAATGGCATTTGTTTTAAAAAAAATCAAAACAATTTTACGGATATATATTTTATATGTTATAGTAGCAGGATTTTTAGTTTTTTTATTTGACTATAATAGTAAAGAATATAAAGAAAAAAATATAGTAGATACTAGTAAATATTATTCAAATAAAGTAGGGCCAGATAAGATCAGGCTTATAGATAATCGTGATTTGGGTTGGCCTATAAGAGTTAACTTGCTTCAAAATGCAAAATCTTCAGTAAAAATATGTAACTACTCCATAATGGGTGGAGAGATTAGTGATTTATATTATGGTCTAATACTTGATACAGCAGATAGAGGTGTAAAAATAGATTTTTTGATTAATGGGGTCATGATTAATATATACGGTCCTAGGAATGCAAAGTTTTGGGCTCTTGTAAATCATCCTAATATTAATGTAAGAATTTATGAACCTCTTAACTTACTTAAGCCATGGACAATTAACAATCGTATGCATGATAAAATTTGGATAGTTGATGGAAAGTATGCCATGACTGGTGGAAAAAATGTGGCGGATAAGTTTTTTGTTGATGTAGAAGATTCAAAAAAGTTTATGATAGAGATGTATTAATAAAAACAACTAATAGTAATGACAAAGATAGCGTTATAAATGATTTTGAAAAATATTTTTCACAACTATGGAATAGTGAGTTTATAGTTGTAAAAAAAGAAAAGAAATCCAAATACAAGCAAGATAAGGCTAAGCTTGAAAAAGAAAGATTGTTGGCTAATTTAAATAAGTCTAGGGAAGAAAAAAGTTATGGTTTTGAAGATGATTTTAATTTGGATGAAAATTTTTACTCAACAAGAAAAATTTCTTTGGTAACTAATCCTTTGCAAAGAATAAAAAAAGATCCTGTAGTTTTAAATACTGTAAATGCCTTAGTTAATGATGCCAAAGACTCTGTTATTATGCAATCTCCCTATGTTATATTAAACAAAGAGCTTAGGGATATATTAAAGATAGAAAATCCAAATGTAAAGCTTCACGTTCTTACTAATTCTCCTTACTCATCTCCAAACCTCGCTGCTATATCAGCTACCTTAAATACTAGATCAAGATTAGTAGAAAATTCTAGTCAAGTATATGGCTATCAAGGCAAAGGCTCTGTACATTCAAAAGCCTGTATAGTTGATGGTAATTTAAGCATGGTTGGTTCTTTTAACTTGGATCCAAGAAGTACATTTTTAAGTACAGAAAATTTTGTTGTAGTTGATAGTGAAGAATTTACAAAGGCCTTAACAGATGATATGAAATCTATTATGGAAAAAAGTTATGTCTATGGGGATGAAAAAAATAGTTTGGTAAAAACTGAAATGAAAGAAAAACAACCTTCCATGGCCAAAAGAGTCTTGTTATCCATTAGTAGAGTTTTATTTTATTTTCTTGATAATTTAATATAAACAATTTATAAATGATTATTATTTTTAAAAGGCTAATTAACTAGCCTTTTTTATTTTATACACTTTAGTGTGTTGAACGAACGAAAGTGAGAGAAACAAAAAAAACTCCTTGATGTATAATTGTAATAATCACATACACAAAAATAAACAAGGAGGTTAACTTTTGGATGAGAATAGCTTATCACATCTTAATCAAAATCGATGACTCTTTTTTCTGACCACTATAACACTTCAGTTGCTATAAATAATTTCATTATGAAGCAATCAAAAATTTATCCTTCACAGAATCTACTTTATTATTATTTATATCTGAATAGCCGTATCCTTTTTTTCCAATAAAATTGTCCATCCTTAATAACAACTACAATTACACCTGCCACTTACTTTCTTCCATTGACTTTTTCCATAAATACATAAAGCTCTTCTTCAAAATCAGTATTTTTTTTCGCTGTAAAACTATTAGTTTCTATGAATTCCAACTCCATAATTTTAGTGTAATTGTGCTTATCAACTTTCCAGGTATTTCATAACGATTAAAGAAACAGTAGTCATAAACTACAAAAAACAATTAATCCAACTCTATGGAATCTGATATATAATACCTAAACCCATTTTGAGTACAATAGGCTTGTATTTTATCCATTAATAATTTATCTTTGGTGTATTCGAGAAGATATATGTCAGCACCCTCATTGCTATACTTTGTGATATATGATTGGAAATATTCTCTCTTTTTTTTTAGTCTGCTTAGTGAGCTGCTTTCTGTCAAAATCAATAGCAGAAAAAACTGATTCCTGATTGATACCAGTCAGTATATCACTGACAGAACCGTATTTATTGTAATATGCATCAACAAAATAGTCTCCTCCGTTGATAATAACATCTTTGTCGTATTTCATCAGACCACGAAGAATGTTCATCATACCGTTAAAGATTTTCTTATTAGGAAAATTATAGTATACATCACAGTTATCTACAAAAAAGCCGTCTACACCCTTCAAAGACAACTTTTCAGCCAACGTTACTGTGATAAACTCCTGCCATCCTTCATCAGATACATCAATCCATTGTTCTTCTTCCCAATTCTCATATTCTCCAAGAAACAAAGATTTGTTACTAGTATAATAATCTCGAAAATTTTCAATAGCGCCTACATTTAGATAAGAGTACACCCTATGACCTTCAGCATGAAGTTTATCGATATCTTCATTGGTGAAATATTGAGCATCAATTACAACTTCATCATATTTGTCTAATTTTGAAAGGTTGCTGTTATCAATGCTGAGAAAAACGCCATACGCCTCTCTTTCTGGTGTTTTACTTTTATCTAAACCTGTCGTATGCGTTTCCCTTCCACATGCAGATAGAATCATTATGAAAATACTTGTTAATACAATCATTATATTTTTAAATTTAGTATGCCACATAAGTCTTTCTCCTTTTCATGTTTTTCCTCTTCTTTATAAACCACATACATATGTCGCATAATTGGGATAATCGTGAGCGTTTGCCTGATTGCATAATACTTTAGCTATCCTCAATGTTCTTAAATATATAATTCTCAACAACTCCTTGCCTCTGCTAATGGTGGGCCGATCTAGTGCCATTTTCTCCTGTAGATACATTTGATATCGGCAATGCAGGCTTAAAAGTTGATAAGCACTTACATTTTCAATAAAATATAAAAAATTGTCATTTTCTCTACATTTTCACAAGTAAAGTATTTCAAAAAAATTTCTCGCTAGCTTTATGTTAAATCTTTAGATTTACAAATAATGATATTAAATTTTACTATGTGGCCCGTAACCTAAATAATATTTGTGAAAGGCCGTTTAGTTTTTCTTTTATTCTATATTTATTATATCAGTAATACGTTAATTTGTATTGTAATATTCAATTTTCAATGGTTGAATCTCTCTATTTTTGTATATCAATCTTTATATCTTACAAAAAAAGTACTTTATCCTGAAATCTACTGACCTTTAAAGTTTAACTTCTTTGGGTCAGTTTTTTATTTACTTATAAATATGAAATTTTTAAACAGTGGTTGGTTTAGAAAATAATCATAATTTCCTTTATAAGGATACATAAATTTCAGTCTAATAAAAATATTATAAAAAAATTCAATATATTAAATTGTTTTATGATAGAATAGTTTAGTAAAATTAAAATTTATTAAATTATATTAAGGATGGAATTATATGAAAAATATTAAGGGAATTATTTTATGTTTACTTATTGCAATTCCGGCGAGCTTTTTGGGAAAAATATTTCCTGTGATTGGCGGTCCAGTTTTTGCTATTTTAACGGGGATGCTACTTTCTGGTCTCGTTTCAAAATATGAGTTTTTTGATGGTGGTATAGGATTTACTAGCAAAAAAATTCTTCAATATGCTGTTATTCTTTTAGGGTTTGGTATGAATGTTGGGACGATTTTAGAAAGTGGAAAGGATTCGCTTCCTATTATTTTATCAACTATATCTGTTTCTTTGATTACAGCTTATATTTTGACTAAGGCTTTAAAAATTGATAGGAAAATTGGGATTTTGATTGGAGTAGGTTCTTCTATATGTGGTGGGTCTGCTATTGCGGCAACTGCTCCTGTAATAAAGGCTAAAGATGAAGATATTGCCAAGGCTATTTCTGTGATATTCCTATTTAATGTTTTGGCGGCCCTAATTTTTCCAACTCTTGGAGGAATTATAGGCTTTTCTAATGAAGGGTTTGGTCTTTTTGCTGGTACTGCTGTAAATGACACTTCTTCTGTTACTGCTACTGCAAGTGCTTGGGATGCTATCCATGGATCTAACACCTTACAACTTGCAACTGTTGTAAAACTTACAAGAACTTTGGCTATTATTCCAATAACCATTGTCTTATCTGTTTATGAAAGTAAAAGATCTAGTGAGATGAGTAAAAAGTTAAAAATTTATAAACTTGTTCCAAGTTTTATTATACTTTTCGTTCTTGCATCAATTATTTCTACGGTCTTTCCTTTAACAACTTCCTTTGTAAGCTCAACTAAATTTTTGTCTAAGTTTTTTATAACCATGGCTATGGGAGCCATTGGTTTAAAAACTAATATTGTTAAGCTTATAAAGACTGGAGGATCTGCAATATTTGTAGGATTTGTATGTTGGGTACTTATTTCTCTTACAAGTATTGGTGTTCAAATGCTTATAGGAATTTTATAAACTTTTTTATGAGGCTAGTTTTAGCCTCTTTTTCTTTTGATTTTAGTTTTGACATATTTTTTCTATGGTATAATACATATAGATTTTAAGAAGAAATAAAAATAAAAAAGAGGAAATAATGGATGAAATAAAAATACCTGAACACGTTGCTATTATTCTTGATGGTAACGGAAGATGGGCTACAAAAAGAAAGAAGCCAAGAACTTTTGGTCATAAAAATGGAGCTGATAATGTTGTAGATATAGCTCTTTATGCCAAAGATTGTGGGGTAAAATATTTAACACTCTACGCTTTTTCTACTGAAAATTGGAAAAGACCTACAGTAGAAGTTAATTATCTTATGAAGCTTCTTTTTAAATTCATAGAAACAAAAATCAATTTATTGATAGAAAATAATGTTAGGTTAAATATCCTCGGAGATATTTCAAAACTTCCAGATTTTGCTAGAAAAGCTTGCTTAGATGCAATGGAAAAAACCAAAAAACATGATGGACTATATCTTAATATGGCTTTAAACTATGGGGGAAGAGATGATATAGTCAAGGCTGTAAAGGATATAGTAAGAGAAGGTATAGAAGTAGATTATATAGATGAAAAGATAATTTCTGATCATCTTTATACTAAGCATATGCCTGATCCTGATCTTATGATAAGGACTGGTGGAGATTTAAGAATATCAAACTTTTTAATTTATCAACTTGCCTACACTGAACTTTACTTCACAGAAGTTTTATGGCCTGACTTTACTAAGGAAGAATTTGACAAGGCCTTAGAAGATTTTACAAGGCGTGATAGAAGATATGGAGGCTTAAATGAATCTATTTAAAAGGTTTTTTGGTGGGATTATTATACTTGGAGTTTTGTTGACTATAACTTTTTTAGGACATACTTATTTGAGTATAGGTATTACTATTTTTTCTTTGATAGCCGTCAAGGAAATGATAAATGCCTTCAAAAATTTAGATTTTAATGTACCTACATTTTTGACTATGATCCTAAACTTACTTATAATGCTTGATGCATATATAGTAGACAATAGGAAGTATTCTATAGCTTCTTTTGTTTTATTTTTAATGGTAATATTTATTTATATGATTTTTAACAAAAAGCATGAATTTAAAGATTTTTTGCCTTTGTTTTTTATTATAGCTTATGTATCACTTTTGATTAGCAACATTATAAAAATATCTGATACTAGATATATATTTATGCTCTATATTATTGCATGGGGGTCTGATACTTTTGCCTACTTAGTTGGTTCAACTATTGGACGAAATAAGATTAAATCCATTTCACATATTTCACCAAACAAAACTATTGAAGGATTTTTGGGTGGAATAGTTGGAGCAGTTATTTTAAACCTTATATATAGTAATTTGATGAATATAAGCCATGATACTTTAATCATAGTATTGTTTACCATAGTTTCTGCTATCCTATCGCAAATTGGAGATTTGATAGCATCATTTATAAAAAGACAATGCGAAGTTAAGGACTTTGGGAATTTAATTCCAGGTCATGGAGGAATCCTTGATAGGTTTGATTCCATGCTTTTTGTAAGTCCTATTCTTTACTTGCTTTCGATTTTATAAACATAAAAAGGAGAAGAAAAGATGAGTTCAGTTATAATAGCTATACTGATGTTTTTATTTTTGATATTAATTCATGAATTTGGACATTTTATTATAGCAAAAAAAAGTGGAATTAAGGTCAATGAATTTGCTATAGGTATGGGACCTAAAATTTATTCTAAACAAAAAGGAGAAACAACATATTCCTTAAATTTACTTCCAATTGGTGGATACTGTGCCATGGAAGGGGAGGAAGATGATTCAAATGATCCTAGATCTTTTAATAATTCAAAACCTTCTGCAAGATTCTTAACAATTCTTGCTGGTCCTATGACCAATTTTATTTTTGGGGCGATTATATTTGCCATAGTAATTGGTAATATTGGTGTTTCAACAAACAAGGTCGGAGGATTTATGGATAATTCTCAAGCTAAGCTTGCAGGAATAGAAGAAAATGACAGAATAATAAAAATTGGAGATATAGATGTAGAACAATTTGATCAAGTTTCTCCTGCCTTAAATGAATTTTATAAGCAAGCAGATAAGAATGAAGCTGTTCCTATAACTATTTTAAGAGAAGATGAGAAAGAAACATTTCAAGTAAAACCTGATTTTAATGAAGATATACCTGTTTTGGGAGTTTTCTCAAAGCTTGAAAAAGTAGGATTTTTACAAGCTATAGGTTTAGGATTTAAAGAAGTATGGAAAAATATTAAGGCTATTGTAGGAGTATTTGGAGCACTATTTTCAGGTGCTATTGGATTTTCGGCTCTTTCGGGTCCTGTTGGAGTAGTAAAGGAATTAGGAAATCAAGCTGACCAAGGTATTTTTAACCTTTTATATTTCTTTGCATATATTTCTGTAAATCTAGGATTTTTTAACCTTTTACCTATTCCAGCTTTAGATGGTTCAAAAATATTAACTAGTCTTTATGAAATGATTAGTGGAAAACCGGTTAATAGAGAAATAGAGCAAAGAGCAACCATAGTTGGATTTATATTGCTTTTAGGACTTATACTAGTAGTTACTATAAAAGATGTAATTAATCTAATATTATAGGAGGAAATTTTGAGAAAATTAACTAAAAAGATTTATGTAGGAGACGTTGCCATAGGAGGGGACTCTCCTATTTCTATCCAATCAATGACAACTTACCAAACTTCTGATATAGAAAAAATTGTAGATCAAATAAATGCTTTTGAAAAGGCGGGATGTGATATATCAAGATCTGCTGTAAATTCTATAGAAGATGCACAAGCTATTAGGGAGATAAAAAGAAGAACAAATATTCCATTTGTGGCAGATATCCAATTTGATTATAAACTTGCTCTAGCAGCAGTTGAGAATGGTTGTGATGCCCTTAGAATAAATCCTGGTAACATTGGATCTAGAGAAAATGTAATAGAAGTTGTTGAAAAATGTAAGGAAAAAAATATACCTATAAGGATTGGAGTGAATTCAGGTTCGGTCCATAAGTCTATGATAGATAAATATCATGGAGTAAATGTCAACTCTCTTGTTTATTCAGCCTACGAAGAGGTAAAAATTTTGGAAGATCTTGATTTTAAAGATATTGTAATTTCTGTAAAATCATCTGACGTAAACACAATGATAGATTCTTATAGAAAGCTTTCAGAATTAGTCGATTATCCACTTCATTTGGGAGTAACTGAAGCAGGACCTCTATATACAGCTTTAATAAAATCATCTATAGGTTTAGGTTCTTTATTAAAAGACGGAATTGGAGATACTATTAGAATTTCAATTACAGGAGATCCTCTAGAAGAAGTTAAGGCGGGTAAAGCTATACTTAAATCCTTGGGATTAAGAAGAGATGGTATAGACTTAGTTTCTTGTCCAACTTGCTCAAGAACAACAGTAGATCTTCCAAAAATTGCAGAAGAAGTAGAAGAAAAAATTGCAGGAATCAATAAAGATCTTAAGGTTGCAATCATGGGCTGCCCTGTAAATGGACCTGGAGAGGCTAAGGAGGCTGATTATGGTATAGCATGTGCTAAAGGCTACGGTTTCTTATTTAAAAAGGGAAAGACTATAATGAAAGTTCCTGAAGATAAAATTGTAGATACACTTATTGATATAATAATGAAGGACGATGAGGATGAAAATTGACCTAAGTAAACTTATAGAAGTAGAAGAAAATTTATTTCATATCACTCAGGCGATTTTTAAAAAAAATGATAATACTTTGAAACTTTTTATTGAAGGAGAAAAAGAGTTAAAAGAATCTTCTAAAAAAGCTTTGACAGACTATTTTTCATATACTAGTCTTTCTATAAAATTTATTAAAAAAGAAAAAAAGCAAGAAGATCTTTTACCCGATGATATTATTCCAGATTATATATTGGATCAAAATCCTGATCAAGCTTATCTATATGAACCTATTGAAGAAGATATTCACATAAGAGATAATCAAGCTAGGGTAGACTATAGAGAAACTATGGAAAATCCAAAAAATATCTCAGAAAAATCTTCTCAAAATTTTAAAAGTAATAAATCAAACACAAAAAAAGTAGTTCAAGAAAATAAAGATTCCCAAGTAGAAAATAATGACCATGTGGCTAAACTTTTGGATAGAAAGAAAATAGAACTTGAAAATATGATCCAAGTAGCACAAAATTCTAAGAAAAAAGAAAGTAAAGTTGAGGCCAAAACTGATGAAGGACTATCTTATGGTAGAAAAATGAAATCAGATGTTCATAACATAGAAGATTTATATGATAAAAAGGGAATGACTGTTTGTCTAGTGGGTAAAGTCTATGGCTTAGATGTTTTTGAAACAAAGAGTGGATTTTTCATATATACCTTTGATTTAGAGGATAAGACAGATGTAACTTCTTGTAAAATGTTTATAAATCCTAAAAATAAGCCAAAAGTAGCAGATCTTAAAAATAAGATGGGGGTTATGGTAGAAGGTGTTTTAAACTACGATAATTACTCCCATGAAGATGTATTTACAGTTAATTCAATAAAAGAAGCTATTCTTCCTAGAAGATCTGACACATATCCTCAAAAAAGAATCGAGTTAGAAGTGCATACCAAGATGACTAACTTGGATGGTTTTGTAGATTCAAAGGACTTAGTTAATACTTTAAAAGACTGGGGGCATGATACAGTTGGTATTACAGATACAGCAACCTTACAAGGAATTCCTGATCTTTACAATTCTCTTTCTGCTAATGATATAAAAATGCTTTCAGGCGCTGAATTACTATTGGTAGATAGAAATCTTAGAATACTTACAAATTATACAGACCAAGAAATAGATCCTAATATAAAAAGTTTAAATGACCAAGACTTTATTGTTTTTGATTTGGAAACTACAGGCTTATCATCTTATAATGATAAGATTACAGAAATAGGAGCAGTAAGAGTTTCTAATGGAAACATTGTAGATGTATTTGATGAACTTGTAAACCCAGAAAAATTCATACCAGAAAAAATCCAAGAAATAACTGGAATAACGAATGAGATGGTAGCAGGAAAGCCAACAATAGAAGAGGTTTTACCTAAGTTTTTAGAATTTTCAAAAGATGCTATTTTTGTAGGTCAAAATGCTGATTTTGATATTGGTTTTGTAAGAGAAAATTGTTTACTTTTAAATATTCCTTTTGAGCCAATATATCTAGATACTTTACCTATGGCAAGAGCTGTATTTCCAGATATGGGAAGATTCTCCCTAGATAAGCTTGCAAGAAAGCTAAATGTAGAATTAATTAATCACCATAGAGCTTGTGATGATGCAACAGCAACTGCCAAGGTATTTATAAAACTTTACCAAATGATTTATGATAAAGGTGAATTTGCTTTAAAAGATATAAACAAATTTAAAACTGAGTGGCCTGTAGCAAGACACGAAGATTTTTCTTCTTTAATTTTTGCTAAAAATAAAGAAGGGCTTCAAAATCTCTATAAAATTATTTCTGAAACTAGAATGAATTACTTTTTTAGAGAAGCAAAGACTCCCTTTGATTTAATAGAAAAATATAGGGAAGGTATATTGCTTGGATCAGGTGGTCATGATGGCCTTTTATTTAAAGCTATAAAAGATAACAGGTCAGAAGCTCATATAGAAAAAATAGCCTCTTTCTTTGACTTTTACCAAGTTGAACCAATTTCACTTTTTATCGATGAGGTAAATGCTGGAAAAATTAGAAATTATGACCAAATAAAAGAAATAAATAAAAAAATAATTGAACTAGGCAAAAAACACGGAAAACTTGTGGTGGCAACTGGTGGAGTAAGATATTTAAATCCAAAAGATTTTGAGTTAAGAAATATCTTACATAAGGGACAGTTCTTCCGCTATCATGAGAATAATCCTTTATACTATTTAAGAACAACTAATGAGATGTTGGAAGATTTTTCATATTTAGATGAAGCTACAAGTTATGATTTAGTTATTAATAATCCAAGAAAGCTTGCAGATGAGATTGAAAATGTAAGACCTATACCAAATGAAACATTCCCACCGAAGATAGATGGATCGGATAAGATGCTTACAGAAGCTTGTTTCGGTAAAGCTAAATCAATTTATGGAGATCCTCTTCCAGAAATAGTAGAAAAAAGACTACAAAGAGAACTTGATTCTATAATTGGAAATGGCTACGCAGTTTTATATATAATTGCTAAAGAACTAGTTAGAAAGTCTAATAAGGATGGATATCTGGTAGGATCTAGAGGTTCTGTAGGTTCTTCTTTTGCAGCAACTATGGCAGATATAACAGAGGTAAACCCTCTAGTAGCCCATTATGTTTGTCCAGAATGTAAACATACAGAATTTATAACTGACGGTTCAGTTTCTGCAGGAATTGACCTTCCTGATAAAAAATGCCCGAAATGTGGTCATGAACTCGACAAAGACGGACATACAATACCTTTTGAAGTTTTTCTAGGTTTTGAAGGAGACAAGGAACCAGATATAGATTTAAACTTCGCTGGGGAATACCAACCAACAATCCATAAATATACGGAAGAATTTTTTGGAAAGGGCAAAGTATTTAGGGCAGGCACTATAGGAACTATAAAAGACAACACTGCCTTTGGTTATATACAAAAATATGCAGAAGATCAAAACAAAACTTTTACAAATGCCCAAATTAGAAAGTATCAAAGGGGGCTTTATGATGTTAAAAGAACTACAGGCCAACATCCTGGAGGACTAATGGTTGTACCAAGAGATAATGACATTACTGAATTTTCTCCTGTCCAGTACCCGGCTGATGATCCAAAAGGTGATATCAAAACAACCCACTTTACCTACAATATGATGCATGGTGTAATTTTAAAACTAGATTTGTTGGGTCATGATGTTCCTACAATTATTAGGGCTCTTCAAGATTTAACAGGTACAGATCCATTAAAGATAAAAATGGATGACCAAAAAGTTATGTCTATATTTTCATCAACAGAAGCTCTTGATATAAAACATGATTTTTCCAACAATGAAATTGGAACACTTGGTATACCAGAATTTGGTACATCATTTGTTCGTTCTATGCTAAAGGATACCTATCCAAAGAAGTTTTCAGAGATGACAAGAATTTCTGGACTTTCTCACGGAACAGACGTTTGGTTAAATAATGCTCAAGATCTGGTTACATCTAAAACAGCTAACTTTGATGAAATAATTTCTACTAGGGATGATATTATGAACTCTTTGATTAATATTGGTCTTGATAAGAAAAAATCTTTCCAGATAATGGAAAAGGTAAGAAAAGGAAAACCACTTTCTGAAGAAACTCTCGAATACATGAGGGAGAATAAAGTGCCAGAATGGTATATTGAATCATGTTTAAAGATTAAATATCTTTTCCCTAAGGCTCATGCTGTGGCATATTGCCTTATGTCATATAGGATTGCCTATTATAAGGTTTATTATCCACAGGCATTTTATGCTACCTATTACACAACTAAGCTTAATGATTTCCAATATTCAACCATAATTAATGGATTAAAATCTATCCAATATTCTTTGGAAGAGTTAAATAACCAAGGAAAGCTAACACAAAGGGAAAAAAACATCAAGTCACTATTAGAAGTTGCAGAAGAAATGGAAGCAAGAGATATTCATTTAAAAAATGCTGATCTTTATATGTCTCATCCTACGAAGTTTTTAGTAGATAAGGACGGAGGAGTACTTCCACCACTTGCTGCAGTAGATGATGTTTCAGAAGCTATGGCCTTGGATATAGGAAAAGAAAGAGATGAAGGAGAGTTTATCTCTGTAGAAGATTTAAAACAAAGAACTTGTGTAAATAAAAATGCCATAGCCTCATTAAAAAGGCTAGGCATAGTTGAAGGAATTCAAGAAGAAAATCAAATTTCTTTATTTGACTTATAGACTTATAAAGATATACAAAAATTAAGGACTTGATTAAATTTATTTTTCAAGTCCTTAATTTTTTCTATTTAACCTACTAATTTCATTTTTAATTAACCTTTTTGCTATATTAGAGAAGTTTAATACAGAGTCTATAGAAGCAAAGTTTCTACCATAAAGGTACTTAGAATTTTCTATAGGTTCACTTTTATCATCAAAAGAAGAAGTGTTAACAACTCCTGCAACTGAAGTTCCTTTTTTTCTGATAGTTTCTAGGGATTTTTTAGTATCTTTAAGTCCATCTTTACCATCATAAGCCTTATTAAAAGCAAATTTTTCAGTTATGTAAGGTTTTAAATCTCTTGGATTTGAGTCAGTCATTATAAGGAGAAGTTGGTTTTCTTTTTTTCTGTCTTCAATTAATTTTTCAAAAGCTTTAAATGCTAAACCATCTCTATTCCATCCTTGGGCATAATAAGAAAAGATTCTATCTTGATTAGCTTTTTCTTCAAAATCTTTTAGAATTGTTAAAACAGTATAGTCATCCAGACTAGCATAGGCTGTTATTCTTAAAGGAATTTTACATTTTTCTAAACTTTTTGCCAATATATATGCCTCTATTGCCATATCTTCTTGAAAGTCTAAGAGCGATGCTGATCCGTCTATAAGTAAGTCTATAGACATAAAAGATTTCTCTCTAAATGTTTTAATAGAAAAAATATGATTTTCTTTAGGGAGTTTAGACTTCCAGGCAATATTTCCTATGAGTGATCCATGATCTGCCAAGATTTCATAAGAAGAGACAGAAGAATTTAAAGAAGACTTAATTGATCTAGACAAATTATTTATTTGATTTTTATAATTTTGGATATTTTTTTCAAAAGCCCTTTTATTTCTT
>JBQDYR010000044.1:0-13781 GCA_052105355.1 Anaerococcus sp. | reverse complement strand
TTCATCTGTACTTATAGGCATACTTGTATCATCAGATGTATTGTCGGTAGTGTCATTATCGCCAGCACAAGCCACCAAAGCAAGTGATAGTCCTAAAATAGGTAGTATTTTTTTAATTTTCATATATTCTCCTCCCTAAACAAACGGATACACAATCCATTAATTTTGGTATATTAGATATATACCCCTTATTAGATTATTTAAATTATTATCTACATTAATTTCTTTCTTATTATAGCTTATTATAGAAAGATGATTTATCCAAAATTTAATAAAATGAGAACAACCTTGCTTTACCTAATAGTGCTTATTTTTATTCCATAGAAAATAATTAACTTATAGGTATATAGTAAGCTTTCCAAAACCTTTTTTACTAACAATGTAAAATATTTCTATTCTTGGTATAATATAGACATATACAGAAAAGGAAAAATTTAAGTCTGAGCCTTGATTTTTTAGATAAAACGGACTTTAAATTTTAACTTAATGAGGGAGAGTGTATGAAAACAAGTATAGATTTAAATAAAAGGACAATTTTGGTCACAGGATCCTCAGGATTTATAGGATTTAACCTTGCCAAAAGACTCCTATCTGAATACAAAAATATAAAAGTCATAGGAATCGATAATATGAACGACTACTATGATATAAGAATAAAAGAAAAAAGACTGGAAGACTTAGAAGTTTTTGATAACTTTACCTTTATAAAAGGCTCCATAGCTGATAAGAGCTTGATAGATGAAATTTTTGAAAAATACGAGCCTTCCATAGTAGTAAATATGGCAGCCCAAGCAGGAGTAAGGTATTCCTTAGAAAACCCAGCTTCCTACATAGAATCAAACATCATAGGCTTTTATAATATCCTAGAAGCTTGTAGACATTCCTATGACGGAGGAAAAACTGGAGTAGACCATTTAATCTATGCTTCATCATCTTCTGTCTATGGACAAAACGAAAAAGTTCCATATTCTACAAAAGACAAGGTAGACAACCCAGTTTCACTCTATGCTGCCAGCAAAAAATCAGACGAGCTTATGGCCCATGCCTATGCAAAACTCTTTAATATACCTTCCACAGGACTTAGATTTTTCACAGTTTATGGCCCAGCAGGTAGACCAGATATGGCATATTTTGGCTTTACAAACAAGCTTTTAAACAATGAAACTATAAAGATTTTTAATTACGGAAATTGTAAGAGAGACTTTACCTATATCGATGATATAGTAGAAGGTGTAATAAGAGTTATGAAAAAAGCTCCACAAAGAAAAGACGGGGAAGACGGACTTCCTATACCACCATATGCACTTTATAATATCGGCAAGGGCAAACCTGAAAATCTCCTCGACTTTGTAGATATCTTACAAGAAGAACTTGTAAGGGCAAAGGTCTTGCCAGAAGATTATGATTTTGAAAAACATAAAGAACTAGTAGCCATGCAAAAAGGCGATGTCCCAATCACTTATGCCGATACCAAAGACTTGGAAAAAGATTTTGAGTATAGGCCTCAAACAGACCTAAGGACAGGACTTAGAGCATTTGCAGAGTGGTACAAAGAATTTTATATGAGAGGTAGAAAATGAGAGAAAATTTAAAAATAGCAGTAGCAGGAACAGGCTACGTAGGTATGTCCATAGCAACCCTCTTATCTCAAAACCATGAGGTAAAGGCTGTAGATATAATAGAAGAAAAGGTAGAAAAAATTAACAATAAAATTTCACCTATCCAAGATGACTATATAGAAAAATACCTAAAAGAAAAAGATTTAAAATTAGAAGCAACCTTGGATGCAGAATATGCCTACAAGGATGCAGACTATGTAGTAATAGCAGCTCCAACTAACTATGATGCCCACAAAAACTTCTTCGATACATCAGCAGTAGAAACAGTAATAGACTTGGTTATGAAATACAACAAAGATGCTATTATGGTAATTAAATCAACCATACCAGTAGGATTTACAGAAGAAATCAGACAAAAGAAAAACTCTAAAAACATCATCTTTTCACCAGAGTTTTTAAGAGAGTCTCAAGCACTTTACGATAACCTTTATCCATCAAGGATAATAGTAGGAACAGATTTAAAAGATGAAAAATTAGTAAAAGCTGCAGAAGAATTTGCAGAACTTTTAAGAGAAGGAGCTATCAAAGAAGATATAGAAACTAGGATTATGAACTTTACAGATGCAGAATCTGTAAAACTATTTGCCAATACCTTCCTTGCCCTTAGAGTTTCATACTTTAACGAACTAGACACCTATGCCGAGATGAAAGGACTAGATACAGAAGCTATAATCGAAGGAGTCTGCCTAGACCCAAGAATAGGAAGCCACTACAACAACCCTTCCTTTGGTTATGGTGGATATTGTCTACCAAAAGATACCAAACAACTTTTGGCAAACTACCAAGACGTTCCACAAAATATGATTTCAGCTATTGTAGAATCAAACAGAACCAGAAAAGACTATATAGCAGATAGGGTCTTAGACCTTGCCGGTGCATATTCTATGAATGATACTTGGGATGAAGAAAAAGAAAAAGATATAGTAGTAGGAATTTATAGACTAACTATGAAGTCCAACTCAGATAACTTCAGACAATCTGCCATCCAAGGTGTTATGAAAAGAATTAAGGCCAAGGGCGTAGAAGTTATAATCTATGAACCAACCTTGGAAGATGGAGAAACCTTCTTTGGATCAAGGGTAGTAAATGACCTAAAAGAATTTAAAGAAAAATCTCAAGCTATCATAGCAAACAGATACGACCATGCTTTAGATGATGTAAAAGACAAGGTCTACACCAGAGATGTCTTTAATAGGGACTAAAAAATACTATGACACAATTAGTATCTTGTATTATGGCAAACTATAATACAAACAAAGAGCATTTAAAAACTGCCATAGATTCTATCTTAAACCAGACCTATAAGAATTTTGAGATAATAATAGTCGATGATAAATCAACCGATGACTCCCTAGAGCTTTTAAAAGAATACGAAAAACTCTACCCACAAATAAAAATACTAGAAAATGAAACCAACCATGGTCTTGCCCATTCTTTAAATAGGGCGATAGAAGAGGCCAAGGGAGACTATATAGCTAGAATGGATACAGATGATATAAGCTTTCCAGATAGGTTTGAAAAACAAGTAGCCTATATGAAAGCTCATCCTGATATCGACATTCTTGGAACTTTTGCCAAAGAATTTGACCAGTCCCATAAGCTAAAAATGGCAACCTTTATAAGCAAAGACGATACCAAAAGTCTCCTACTTTTTACCAACTGTCTTTTTCATCCAACAGTTATGATAAAAAAATCTTTTTTAGAAAAAACAGGAATCAGATATGACCAAAACTTTTTAACATCCCAAGACTACGATCTTTGGGCAAGGGCAAGCCATGTGGGAAATATAGAAGTTTTGGATAAATTTTTGCTTCTTTATAGGATCCATGGTGGCCAAATAACTGAAAAGAAAAAACAAAGAGTAAAAAAATATACAAAGGAGATTTCTTTCAGACAATTACAAACACTTGGCCTAAACCCTCAGGGGGATGACTATATAGGACAAATGGCTCTTTGTAGGTTAGAAGAAATAAGTGATGAAAACATAGATAAAATTCTTCTTTGGTCAGAAAAAATTCTTGCAGCAAATAGACAAAGACAAGTCTATGAAAATTGTAGCCTCCTTAGAGTTTTAAAATTTAGGCTATTTTCTATGGTATCTCGAGCAGATATTTCTAAGAAAAACAAATTAAAGGCTTTAAGATATATCAAGGCCTTTAATCATTTTAATATTTCACAAATCAGAAAAAGACAGACCTATAAGAGAGCCTATAAGAAAAAAAGAGAAAAAATAGAAAACCAACTAGTAAGTAGATAAAAGAAAAAAATTAAAAATATCCTATCCTAAGGGTGGGATATTTTTTTAATCTCTACATATTAGATACACATTTTCTCGGTAATATATAGGTAGAAAGAAAGTGGATAGGTGGATTTAAGTTTTAGTTTTATTTATATTACTAAAAACACCAATTATAGGGATACTTTTTTCTAAAAATCAGACAAGACTGGTAAAAGCTTGAAAATATAAGCTTTTATCTATATATTTTCTATTATTTTATATACCAGCTTTAAAAAATTTAGGAATGAATTTTTAGGTATATATTTTTTTTACCCAATCTTGTTGAAAATTTGTAGAAAAGGGTGTACACTATAGATGTAGTAAGTGAGTACATTAATTCACGAATCACACGGAGGAAATAAAAATTATGAAATTAAACAAAAAAGTATTAACAGGTGCCTTAGCACTAGCTATGGGACTTGGAATTGCAGCTCCAGCTGTAAATTCATTCGCAGCTCCTACAGGACAAGAAGCAATAACACAAGAATATAGAGATGCTGAAAAAGCATATATTGATGCTTTAAATGAAAAAGTAGCTTTAGAAAAAGCAGTTTCTGATGCAAGTGCAAAATCTGAAGAAGCTAAAAAAGCTTATGATGCTCAAAAAGAAGTTGTTGCAAATATAGAAAAAGAGATGACAGCTCTTAATGAAAAAGTAGAATCTAATAAAAAAGAAATAGTAGCTAATGGAGCTCAAGCAAGACAATTTAAAGCTCAATTAGAAGATACTACTGTTACTATTAGTGATGCAGCAAGAAAAGATCTTGAAAGACAACTAGCTGGTTTGGTAGAAACTAATAAAAAACTTACAGCTGAAAATGAAAATATTGAAGAAGTACAAAAATTGGCTGTTCAAGATAAATTAGATGATGCTAATGATATGCTTGAAGATAAAAGCAGAGATTTATCAGAAGCTAATAGACTTTTAAGCGTAGAACAAGAAAAATTAAATAAATTCAATGATTCTGAAAAATATGAAGACGCTAAAGCAGACTTCAGAGTAGCAGGAGCTACTAAAGCTATAATAGATCAAGCTGAAAAGAACGGAGCTTACGTTCCTGAAACACCAGTAACAGATGATAAAGAAGACCTTGTTGAAGAAATCAAAGCTCAACTTGAAGTTAACAAAGAAAAACTTGCAGCAGCTAAAGGCGTTAAAATGTACATGCCTGAATCTTACAAGCTTTACAAAGATAGAATTGATACAGCTATAGCAAACGCTGAAAAAGCTATCAAAACTGCAGAAGATTTCTTAGCAGCAAATAAAAAAGTATCTTCACTTTTACCAGTAGCTTACGCAGCTGGAGAAAAATCCGAAGGTGAAAAAGTTCTTGATGATCTTAAAGAATCAGAAAAAGAATTAGACAGCGTTCTTGGTGATATCGAAGCAGACAGCAAAGAAGAAAACGAAAAGAACGAAGCTGAAAAAGAAGAAGAAAAACCAGAAGAAAAACCAGAAGAAAAACCAGAAGAAAAAGAAGAAGAAAAAGAAGAAGAAAAAGAAGAAGACAACAAACCAGTTGTTGAAGAGAAAAAAGATGTAAAAGCTTCTAAAAACGTTAAAACTGGTGTAGCAGGAGTTGCAGGAGTTGGTGCAGTACTTGCAGCAGCATCAGCAGCATATGTTTCTTCTAAAAGAAAATAATAGTACACACACAAGTAAAAATTAAATATAAAACTAGAATCTAAACAAGAGTGCACTCTTGAGATAACTAGATAGTAAGTACGTACTCACTACAAAAAGATCACACCTTATGGTGTGATTTTTTTGTATATCTTTCTGGATAACTTGTCATAAGGATATTATAAAGTTTTTTATATGAATACAAGAAACGTAGCCTATTAACTTTTTTTACATAAAGCTTATAGGAAGATAGAAAGCCTTTTGTTGACTCTATAATTTTAAAATGATACACTTAATGTCCAAGGGGTAGTCTAAACCATAAGTCTCAGTCTTACCCTTAGGAGAAAGGAGCTTTTATGAAAGGAATAATAGCTGTATTGCCTCTTTTTATAAGAGGCAAGGGGATATGTTCTCAAATATATTATGAAGAAGCGATAGTAAATGATGATAGGTCTTGCGAAAACTTTCTAAAAAATCTCTGTGACAGAAACAACATCTCAAAAAGAATAATGAGAAAAAACGTTTCTGAACTTATCAAGTCCAAAAGAAATCTCCCCTGGATCATAAACCAAAATCATGTCTTCTTTCCAGTAGCTTTCAAAAAATCTCAATTTAGAGAAATGAGAAGGGCCTACATTAATTGTAACTATGTAAAAGAAATCAAAGGCAACGATATTATCCTTCTTACAGAAGAGACAATTTCTACTATCCAAAAGGAAGAGTCTTTAAATGAAAACCTAGTTTTAGCAAACTACCTTATGTATAGGCTTAGATATGAAAACCTAAGAAGTTTTATTATGGAAGGAAAAATATTACCAAGTCTTTTGAAAAATAATGATAAGATAATACTTTAAAAGAAAAAAGAAAATATCAATGAATAAAGATTTCTATTATAAGTATAGAATCTATTAAAAAATAGATTATATAATTTTTTATCCTAACTTACCTAGCTTTGCTTTATAAGAAAAAAGGGACATTTTTCTCTTTTCTCCTATCTTTATATAGGAGGTGATTTTATGAAAAAAGTTGAAGTTATTTATTCTTCTACAGATGAAACAGATGATGATAAAAAAATATGCAAATAAGAAAGGAGGAAACTTCTTTTAATACTTGCAAATACTCAAGAAAAGACAAATCATCACTTGTAAGTTTTACAATATGATCAAGGTCAATTAAAAAAGTTATAATTTTATGGACCTACAAGATTTTATAGCTAACATGGGCTTTCCTATCGTGGTTAGCCTAATACTAATTTTAAGAACTGAAGAAAAAATTGATAAGCTCACAGAATCTATCCAAGGGCTTATGGAAGAAATAAAAGACCTAACAAAAAACATCCAGGAGTAAAAAATGGGAAATATAGAAAAAATGATGACCTATGCCATGAGCAAATGGCACAAGGTGGGGTATTCTATGGGAGAGGATAGACTAGGACCTGACAAGCTAGATTGTTCGTCTTTTGTCTATTACAGCCTTATAGCGGGTGGGTTTTTGGAAAAAAATTCTTATATAGGAAATACAGAAGACCTCTACAAACTAAAGGGTCAAATTTTAGAAGAAATCTATGACTACCAGCAAGTTAAAAGAGGGGATATTTTTATCAGAGGCTACCAAGGAGCTTCCCTAGGAGCCAATGGTCACACGGGAATTTTTACTAGAAAAGGAGAAATAATCCATTGTAACTCCACCAACAATACTGTATCTATCAATAACGAAAATTCCTTCCTCTACTATTACCTAAACTGCGAAAGATCTTCCTATGAAAGATACTTTAGACCTATAGAGAAGAATGACTCTATGAAAAAATTAGGGGTCAAAAAGATAAAGGATGAAAAGTGGACAGGAACCTGCCTTGCCAATGTTTATGTAAGAGAAGAACCAAACACAGATTCAAAAGCTCTTGCCCTATACAAAAAAGGAGATTATATAAACTATGATTCAGTCTATGAATCAGATGGCTACAGGTGGATCTCCTATATAGGAAACAGTGGAAAAAGAAGATATGTGGCCTACAGAGATATGGAAGGTAATCAATGGATAAAGTTTTAAAACTTTATAAAAATTAAAAGTATAGGATAAATTTTAAGATAAGAGAAATGTCCAAAATTAAAAGTTCTTTGCTAGATTCTTTCTCACTTTAATAGTACAAGGTATGTTCTTGCAGATTTTTTTCATATCTAGTAAATTAACATAGGAAGACATATATTTTATATTATCTTTTAAATAAAACTTTAAATTTTAGAGGTGAACTATGAATAATAAATTTTGGACACATGAGGATGAGGCAGTAAAACTTACTCTGGATTGGGCCAAGGAAAGAACTGTTTCTGGATCAGATCCTAAGACCACAGCCCTTCCTGCAAAAAAGCTTAGACAATTGGTTGGCCAAACCATAACAGAAGATGGACTAGGGCCAAAAAAAGCCTTGGATATTTTTGAAATATTAAATAAGTCTACTCGTTCTGCCGACGATCCTATGAACTTTGCCTACATACCTTCAGCTCCAACTAGGGCAGCAGTTGCTTTTGATGAGGTTGTTTCTGCTGCCAATGTTTTTGGTGGAGTTTGGGAATGTGGTGCAGGTGCTATCTATGCCGAAAATCAAGTTATAGACTGGATAAAGAAAAATCTTTCTTGGCCAGATGAAGCTATAGGAACTTTTGTTTCTGGTGGAACCCATGGTAATCTTTCAGCCCTTGCCTGTGCTAGAGGTCATGCCAAAAATGTATGGAAAAAAGAAGGACGTTATCCAAATGGTAGACCACAAGATGGCTACAAGATAATTATCTCCAAGGACACACATTCTTCAGTTAAAACTATAGCAAAAGTTTTGGATGTGGATGTTTTAACTGCAGAAACCGATGGGAAAGGTAGGATGACAGGCCAGTCTATAGAAAATCTTTTGGAAGAAAATGAGGGAGTTTTTGCTGTTGTGGCAACTGCTGGAACTACCAACACAGGTTCCATAGATGACATGGAGTCTATCTCAAAGGTTTGTAAAAAATATTCTGTCTGGCTTCATGTGGACGGAGCTTATGGTGGAGCAGGAATCCTTGCCCCAAGTGTAAGAAATCTTTATAAGGGGATAGAGGATGCAGATTCCTTTATAGTTGACCCTCACAAATGGTTATTTGCCCCATATGATGCTTGTTGTTTGGTATATAAAAGTCCTGAAAATGTATATGAAATCTTCTCCCAACATGCAGAATACTTGGACGGAATCGACCATAGTCAAACAAACCCAGCAGATATGGCCATCCACCTTTCAAGAAGAACCAGAGGACTTCCTTTGTGGTATTCTCTAGTTACCTATGGAAGTAAAAAATATAGCCAAGCAGTAGAATTATGTATAGCAAATGCCAAAAAATGTGCACAAGCAATCAAAAACTCAGACCACTTGGAACTTGTAATAGATCCAACTCTTTCTATAGTTGTATTTAAAAGAAAAGGTTGGGAAAAAAAGGACTATGATATATGGTCACAAGCCTTATCATCTGAAGGAGAGCTCTTATGTCTACCTTCAAGCATAGACGGAGAAACTATCCTAAGACTTGCCTTCTTAAATCCAAATACAGACATAGATAAGGTAATAAAAATTATATTAGAGACAACTAAATAAAAAATAAATGAGAAGTTTGCTGGCAATAGGTGAACTTCTTATTTATATAAGTTTAATCCTTGAAAATAGTTAGATTTTTTAAATACCAATATTTAATAATTCTTATAAGTTTGTAAGAATTAATTTTAAAGATTATAATAGCTATAAGTAAAATACAAGGAGAATTTATGTATAACAGTCAGCTAAATCCACCAAAGACTACAAAAAATATGACAAGATATGGAGGATATGGGATAGTATTTGGAACTCTTTTTGGAGTTCTTCTAGGAAATTATTATAAGTATCAAGTACCTCCAATAATTTTAGGAATTATTATATGTATGGGCTTAGGTTTTATCTTAGGAAAGAAAAAAGATAAAAAAGTAAACGAACAACTAGAAAGTCATGCCTATGCAGTAAAAGAATCGGCCTATGATAGTAAAAATAATACATACAAAGTTATTATAGTAGATAAAAAAGGACAAGAAAAAAATATAAGTATGGATCCTAAAAAGTATAAGTCCATGGAACTAAAAAAGACAGAACTAGTTTTTTTAAATAAAAACGACCAAATTACTAAAGTCTACTCAGAGACTAGAGAGAAAAAACATAATGCTTTATTAGATATATCAAAAAACTATCAAAAAATAAAAAGAGAAAAAGAAGCTAGTAGAAATAATGATTCCTTACTTGATCATAATGAAAAATAGCTTATATTAAAATTAAATAAAATAAGAAGTGAGTTTCTTTTTTCACCAAATAATGACAAAAAAATGTATTTTAAATCAGAGATTAGTATCTCTGGTTTTTTTAATTATAGAAAACTTAATATTTTTTTTAAAAATAATTATTTTTATTTGCTGTATCTTTTAATTTAAAATATATTATTAATTTGTTGGTATTAGTAGATTTTAGCCTATTTTTATTTTATAAAAAATAAAAATTAGCTAACTAATTATAGGGTTAGGAGGATAAAAAAGATAAATAATTATTTGACAAATAAAAATAGATAATATATACTGACTTTGTAAGAGATTGGAAGCGGTTCCAATTATTTAAAAATGTCTATTGTAAAAAATAGATAAGCTAATTAATTATAGGTTTAGAGGTAAATAAAATATTTGCTATATAAATATAGATATTGTATACTAATCTTAGTATAAATTGGAAGCGCTTCCAATTTTATAAAGAAAGGTATAAGTATGAATATATATGATATAGCAAAAAAGTGTGGAGTTTCAATATCTACAGTATCTAGAGTTATGAATAATTCTGGTGCTGTTAGTGAAAAAACTAGAAAAAAAGTTGAAAAAGCGATAGAAGAAGAAAATTTCATTCCAAATGGTATAGCAAGATCATTAGCATCAAACATTTCAAAAACTGTAGGGCTAATGGTTCCAGATATAAGAAATTTCTTCCATGCTCAAGCTGCATATGAACTTGATGATATTTTAAACCCTCAAGGTTATGTAACAATACTTTGTAACACTACAAATTCTCTTAGTAAAAAATTAGATATTTTAAGATTACAAGAGGAAAAGAAAGTGGATGCAATTATTACTGTCGGTGCAGCATATGGTGAAAAAGAGTTCTTAGATGAATTAAAAAGAATTTCTAAAGATATACCAGTTGTTCAGCTTAACAACTATTGTGAAGATTTAATAAGTGTTTATTGTGATGAAAAAGAAGGAATAAGACAGTCTATAAAGAATTTTAAGCTAAAGGGATATAATAAGCCAATATTTATTTCTGAAACTAAAAGTTTCAAGACAAGAGCCTATGAATCAAAAAAACTAGGATTTGAACAAGCCCTAAAAGAGTTTTATCCAGCCAATGAATTTATTGAATTAAATATGGAAGATTTCAACAATGATATCGATTCTATATATAAAAAAATCAAGCTATGGAATATAGATTCAATTCAATTTGAAAATGATAATTTAGCTATTAAATTTTTAAAATATTTTTTGGATAGGAGAATTATTATTCCAGAGGAAATAGGCTTTGTAGGATTTGATAATATTGATCATACAAATTATACCTACAAAAGAATTTCATCTATAGATCATAAGATACACGAACATGCACAGGTTACTGCAGATCTATTGAGAAAATTGATTAAAGATGATGGAACTTATGTTGAATATAGAAATATTATTAAACCTGTTTTCATAGATAAAGAAACTACATGAGGAGAAAATGATGAAGAATGTAAAAGATATAGTAGAAAATAGAAAAGTATTCAAAGAAAGAATACTACAATTTGGAGAAGGAAACTTTTTAAGGGCTTTTGTAGATTGGATGATTGATTTATCTAATGAAAAAAATGAAGAGCCTGGAAGTGTAGTAATTGTTCAACCTATTGAACAAGGGCTAGCTGATATGCTAAATGAGCAAGATGGTTTATATACTCTTTCTATGAGAGGAAACTCAAAAGAAGGTAAGAAATTAGAAAATAGACTAATTACATCAGTATCAAGAGCAATAAACCCATATCATGATTTTTCTTCTTATAAAGAATTTGTAGAGAGTGATGACTTATCCTATGTTGTTTCTAATACAACTGAGGCAGGTATAGCATTTTTAGAAGAAGATTTTAAAGAAAATGAAGTTCAAACAAGTTTTCCAGCTAAGGTTGCCCAACTTTTATATTTCAGATACAAAAAATTTGATGGAAACAAAGAAAAAGGTCTAGTTTTCTTACCAGTAGAATTAATAGATGATAACGGATACTACCTAAGAAAATATGTCCTACAACATATAGAAAATTGGAAGCTTGAAGATGACTTTAAAACTTGGGTTGAACAATCTTGTCACTTTACTTCAACTCTTGTAGATAGAATTGTTACTGGAAGACCTTCCCAAGAAGAAAGTGAAGAGTTTGTTAAAGAAAATGGTTACGAAGATAAACTTTTAGTATTTTCTGAACTATTTAATCTTTGGGTAATTGAAGGCGAGAAAGAATGGGCAGAAGATTTACAATTTGAAAATCTACCTTGTAATGTAATTTGGACTGATAATGTAAAACCATATAAGAAAAGAAAAGTTAGAATACTTAATGGTGGACATACTTCAACAGTACCAGCTGCAGTTATAGCAGGATTTGATATAGTAAGAGAATTTATGCAAGATGATACTTTCTTAAATTTCTTTAATAATATTATAGATCAAGAAGTGATTCCTACAATTGATCTTCCAAAAGAAGAATTGGAACAATTTAAAAATGAAGTATCACTAAGATTTAATAATCCATATATTGATCATAAATTATTATCAATTACATTAAATTCAATATCTAAATTTAATGCAAGATGTCTACCATCAATTATTGATTACTATAAAGAAAACAATCAAGCACCTAAATATTTTGCTTTTTCATTAGCTGCTTTATTAAGATTTTACAAGGTAGAAAAAAGAAATGGCTTATACATTGGTAAAGATCAAAATGGCAGAGAATATGAGGTAAAGGATGACCAAAAAGTTTTAGAATTCTTTGCTGAAAATTCAAACAAAGAAGATTATCTAGAAAAAGTTTTAGGTAGTGATCTATGGGAAGCTAATTTGAACGAACTAGGAGATTTCACTAACTTAGTTAAAAACTATTATGGTGAAATAGAAAAGGGAGATATCAAAAAGGTGATTGAAAGAATATGAAAAAATATTTAAAAGTAAATCCTAAAGACAATGTTGCAGTAGCTGTAAAAGATATAGAAAAAGATACTGTAATTGAAGAATTTGATCTAAGGATTCAAGAAGATATAAAAAAAGGTCACAAATTTGCAATAGAAGAAATTGATAAAGATAGGGATATTATAAAATACGGTATGCCTATAGGTCATGCACTTACTGATATCAAAAAAGGTCAGTGGGTACATGTTCAAAATCTAAAAACAAATCTTTCAGACATAATTCAATACAATTACAATAAGGAAGAAGTTGTTTTGGGAAGTGATCTTTTAGATGAAAATTTAACCTTCCAAGGTTATCTAAGAGAAGACGGTAGAGCCGGAGTTAGAAATGAAATTTGGATAGTTCCTGGTGTTGGTTGCATCAATCAAGTATGCAATAACGTTATGAAAATGGCACAAAAGAAATATCCAGATATGACTTTCCAAGTCCTAAACCACACACATGGTTGCTCACAACTTGGTGATGACTTAGAAACAACAAGAGAGATTTTGGCAGGATTAATAAAAAATCCTAACGCTGCAGGAGTTTTGGTAATAAGTTTAGGTTGTGAAAATAATCAAGTAGATGAATTTAAAAACTTCCTTCAACCTATAAATGAAGATAGGGTTAAATTTATCACTGCCCAAGAAGTTAATGATGAATATGAGGAGAGCATGAATCTTATAGATAGTCTAGTTGACTATGCATTACGCTTTAAAAAGGAAGCGCTTCCAATTTCTAAACTTACAGTGGGATTTAAATGTGGTGGAAGTGATGGACTTTCAGGACTTACTGCAAATCCTTTATGTGGATATACTTCAGATAAATTAGTTAAAAATGGTGCAAAAACAATGCTTACAGAAGTTCCAGAGATGTTTGGAGCTGAAAAACTTTTGATGAATAGAGCCCACGATAAAGCAGTTTATGAAGATTTGGTAGGTATGATTAATGACTTTAAAGAATATTTTAAATCATACGGACAAACAATTTATG
>JBQDYR010000043.1:0-13863 GCA_052105355.1 Anaerococcus sp. | reverse complement strand
TATTAATTGCATCATTTATTGACTTACTCAAGTCATCTTTAGAATTCTTATTTTTCATTTTTTATATCACCTTCTTTATAAGATATTATACTAGAATTTAAATAGTTAACTATATTTAAATTACTATTTATATAATTAAAAGTAAAGATAGATTATTTAATTAATCTTAATCTCTACCTTAATTTTATTAATGAATGCTTCAATTGTCCAGTTCTATTATCTGATCAAAGTAGTCTTTTTCTTCTAGTATTTGATCTCTATTACCAAAAACTACAATATTATCAGCCTCTACAGCTTTTTGGAAAGGCTCAGAAAATGCTTTTATATCTTCTAAACTTGCATTTTTTATGTCTTCTAGATACTTTTGAGTTTCTTTTTCGTCAAGTCCCTTTTTATAGTAAACATAGTCAAAATCTGCTTGTTCAAAAGGAGATTTTGGTCTTAAAAGACTACCCATTTTTGCAATTTTTTGGTTGGTAAAATCTCTTTGTGTAAGATCCATTGATTTGGTTAATTGACCAATTTTAGAGAATGCGTCTATAGTTTTTCTAATATTAGGATCTCTGTAAGAATAGGTAGCCATATTGGATGACTTATCTATAGTCATACCTGCTCCATATGCTCCACCCTTTGCTCTTATTAACTCATAAAGGTAAGGGTTTGAAATAATAGATGATCCAAGGGATAAAAGAGATGTATATTTTTGTCCAAAGTCTTTAAGATCGGCTCCCATGGAAACATAGTTGACGTTAGCATCTGTTAGGATAGCTTCTTTTCTATAGGATTTTTCAAAATCTATTTCGTAATTAGAAATAACTCTTTTATTTAAATCTTTGAAAGTATCTTTTATTGTCTTGTTTAAAAAAGAATGATCTTTTTCTGGTCCTGCAATATTTATGGAAATATTTTGGGAGAAGATTTTTTGGTAGATTTCTCTTACTCTTTTTAGGAAGGTATCAAAATCTTCTTCTACTTGTTTTATTAATTCTTTAATAAATAGATAATAAGAAATACCATTTATTTCTTCTTTTATAAATGAGAACTTATCAAAATGAGCAAGGTTTCTATTCATTGCGATGATGTGTGCTGAGTCATACATACTCATCTCAAAAACAGACTTTCTTTGTCTTAAAATTTCTAATATCCTATCCTTACTATTAAAAGAAGACTTACTTATAATTTCTTTAACTAAGCTTAAGGCCTTTTGGTACTTATCTTTTGTAGTTTTTATAGTTAATCTAAAGTTTTTATCCACTTTTTCTTCTATTTTTATATTTGAAACACTAGAAGTGAAAGATGCCATTTGTGTCCAAATAATATTATCTAATTCTCCATAAGAGTAATTTTTTGTATCTACAGCACCTATAAAGTCAGAAACAACTTGGGCATACTTTAAATCTTCCAAACTAAAATCATTTATATTAAAGTAAAATGAAGTATAGAGTAAACCTGCGGTATTAAAATCATGGAATACAAATTCATATTCGTCATTTTCAACAAGTCTAGGAATTTTTTTGATCTCTGTATCAACATCTGAAATTTCTAGTTTTGGGATAGTTGCCTTTTCTTCTTCTGTATCTTTTCTTTCTTGGAAGTCCTTGAAACTTTCTTGTTCTTTTCTTATTTTTTCAAAGTCTTCTTCAGTAAAGGATTTTTTTAATTCTTGTATTTCTTTTTCTTGGATAGAAAGTTTCTCGGCGGTGTAAGTTTTTGAAGGGGATGCAATCATTACAAGCTTGGTCTTATTGTCTAAGAAGTATTTTTTTACAAAATCTTCATAATAACTTGTATCAATTAAATCCTTTAATTCATCAAGAATTTTTACTATATCAAAAACACCTAATTCGTCTGCATACATTGATGACATAAGGAAGTATTCCAAGCCCTTGCTTGTAGAATTCATTTGGTTTCTTACAGAAAAATCTAAGATTGAAAATCCGGCTTTTAAGGCATCTTTAGAAATTTCTTCGGAAGCTTTCTTTATTCCATCTTCTATTATATCAACAAATTTATCAAGATTTTCTCTATTTGTTTTTTGTGCTTGTATTATTATAGAAGATCTTGTTCCATATCCAGTTCTTGCAAAGAAACTTTCAGGTTTTATTTCTTTATAAACTCTATTAGAAATTTTTGATGAATCTAGATTAAAAAGAACTGTAGAAAGAATATTTAAAGTTAAGGACTCTTTTAGATTTCTGGCATCATTAGTTAAAAATGCATAGGAAAGATATGAAAGATCTTCATCTTCTTTACTTGAAGGATAGGTAGTTTCAATAACCTTGTCATATGTGTTTTCAACTACCTCTATATCCTTATCTATTTTTTTGTAATCATATTTAGAGAGATATTCCTTATCTATATAGTCTAGATAGTAATCTATATCTAAATCTCCATAAAGATATATTCGTGAATTAGAAGGGTGGTAGTGATCCTTGTAAAAGTCTACAAATTCTTCATAGGAAATTTTTGGAATTTCGTATGGATCTCCACCAGAAATATATTCATAGGGACTATTTTTGTATAGATTTTTAACTATATCGTTATAAATCATAGTATCAGGATCTGTTAAAGCACCCTTCATTTCGTTATAAACGACTCCAGAGATCTCAAGGTTATTATTATCATCTATTTTATAGTGCCAGCCTTCTTGCATAAAGATTTCTTTTTTCTCTAAAACTCTTGGATCAAAAACTGCATCAAGATATACGTCTGTAAGGTTAAAAAAGTCCTTATCATTTTCTGATGATACTGGATATATAGTCTTATCAGGATAGGTCATTGCATTTAGGAAAGTTTGTAAAGAAGATGAGGCCATATCCATAAAGGGTTCTTTGGTCTTAAATTTTCTTGATCCATTTAGAACACTATGTTCCATAATATGCGCCTTACCCTTGGAATCAGTAGGTGGAGTTTTGAAACCTATAGCAAAAGTCTTATTTCTATCTTTACTCTTTACATAAGTTACAGTCGCTTCCGTTCTAATATGTTTATATAGGAATACTTTGATTCCCATAGATTTTATTTCTTTATATTCTAATAATTTATATGTTTTCATAAATCACCTTTCTAGCTTTTTATATGATTATACTCTTATTAGCTATTAATTATAGTTGACAACTTTGTAAGAAATATTTGAAATGGTTTACTTTTATGGAATCTTCGGATAAAATAGAGGTAGATATAATAATGATTTTGCAAAAGAGCATATATTTATTACTATATGGGTCTGCAACTATATTATTAATTATCATTAAAATTTATTTAAGGAGGTAGACATGGTAGGTATTATTTTAGCAAGCCACGGTGGTTTTGCTGAAGGTATCAAAGAGTCCGGAGAAATGATCTTTGGAAAACAAGAAAATCTTGAAACCGTTAAACTTTTACCAAGCATGGGTCCTGATGACCTAAAAGCTCAAATAGAAGAAAAAGTTAAAAAAATGGATACAGATCAAATCTTGTTTCTCGTTGACTTATGGGGAGGAACCCCATTTAATCAAACATCAGGTCTTTTAAAAGGTAATGAAGAAAAGTGGGCTATAGTTTCTGGTCTAAATCTTCCTATGCTAATAGAAGCCCTAGGCTCAAGAATGGGATCTGAATCTTCTCACGAAGTTGCTCAATCGATAATAGAAGCAGCAACTGATGGAATTAAGATTCAACCGGAAGAATTGATGCCAGTAAAAGAAGCCAAGGAAGATGGCGAAGTATTGGAAGTTGTTGAGGATGGAGAAATTCCAGAAGGAACAGTGCTTGGAGATGGAAAAATTAAAGTTGTTCTTGCAAGAATTGATACAAGACTTCTACATGGTCAAGTAGCTACATCTTGGACAAAAACTACAAATCCAGATAGGATTATCGTAGTTTCAAATGATGTTTCGGAAGATGAACTAAGAAAAACAATGATAGAGCAAGCAGCTCCTCCAGGAGTAAAAGCTCATGTTGTTCCAGTATGGAAGATGGCAGAGATTTTCAAGGATCCAAGATTTGGACTAACAAAGGCTATGATCCTGTTCCAAACACCACAAGATGCTTTAGAGTTAATGGACTTAGGTGTAGAACTTGATACAATAAATCTTGGTTCTATGGCACATTCACAAGGAAAAGCCTATGTAACATCTACAGTTTCTATGGGAGAAGAAGATGTAGAAACTTTTGAAAAAATCCTTGATAAAGGTGTAAAGATAGACGTTAGAAAAGTTCCCGGAGATAATCCAGAACACTTTGATAAAATCATGGCCAAGGCCAAAAACGAATTAAAAAATAATTAGGAGGAATTATGTCAGTAATTAGTATTATTTTAGTAATCTTAGTTGCCTTCCTCGCAGGTATGGAGGGTATATTAGACCAATTCCAATTCCATCAACCAATAGTAGCTTGTACCTTAATAGGACTTGTGACCGGTCATTTGACTGAAGGTGTTAAATTAGGTGGAGCTTTACAATTGATTGCCTTGGGTTGGGCAAATATAGGTGCTGCTGTTGCGCCAGATGCTGCTTTGGCATCAGTTGCTTCAGCTATAATTATGTCTCTTTCTTTAACTGGAGGAGATGCAAATGTTGATAATGCTATCAATACATCTATTGCACTTGCTATTCCACTTTCAATAGCTGGTTTATTCTTAACTATGCTTGCAAGAACAATTGCGATCCCAATGGTTCACGGAATGGATTCTGCTGCAGAAGAAGGAAACTTTAAAAAAATTGAAGGCTTACACATAGCTGCAATAATTATGCAAGGACTTAGAATTGCAATTCCTGCAGGACTTTTACTATTTATAAGTCCACAAGCAGTTACAGATTTACTATCTAGAATGCCGGATTGGCTAAAAGGTGGTATGGCTGTTGGTGGTGGGATGGTTGCTGCTGTAGGTTATGCTATGGTAATCAACATGATGAGTACAAAAGAAACATGGCCATTCTTCGCTTTAGGTTTTGTATTTGCTACAATAGATAACTTAACTCTAATGGCACTTGGTGTTATAGGTGTGGTTATTGCCCTAGTTTATATTAAACTTAAAGAATCAGGTGGATCAAATAACCAAACTGGTACAGGTGATCCATTAGGCGATATAATCAATGATTATTAAGGAGAAGAATTATGACTGAAACAAATGCAAATAAAATAACATTATCAAAAAAAGATCGTAGATCAGTATGTAATCGTCATCAATTCCTTCAAGGATCTTGGAATTATGAGCGTATGCAAAACGGTGGTTGGTGCTTTGCTATGATCCCAGCAATCAAAAAGCTCTATCCAGAAAAAGAAGACAGAATAGCTGCTTTAAAAAGACATATGGAATTTTACAATACTCATCCTTATGTTTCTTCACCAGTTATGGGTGTAACCCTAGCTATGGAAGAAGAAAGAGCTAATGGAGCTCCTATAGAAGATAAGGCTATTCAAGGTGTTAAGGTTGGTATGATGGGACCTTTAGCTGGTGTTGGTGACCCAGTATTCTGGTTTACAGCAAGACCTATCCTAGGTGCTTTAGGTGCATCTATGGCACTTTCAGGAAATATTGTGGGACCACTTCTATTCTTTATAGTTTGGAATCTAATGAGATATTTCTTTGAATGGAAAACTCAAGAATTTGGTTATTCTGTAGGAAATGAAATTACAAAAGACTTATCTGGTGGACTTTTAGGAAGAGTTACACTTATAGCTTCAATATTAGGTATGTTTATAATTGGAGCCCTTGTACAACGTTGGGTATCAATTAACTTCTCAGTTACAGTATCAGAGATCCAACAACAAGCTGGAACTTATATCGACTGGGCAAATCTACCTGTTGGAGCAGAAGGTATAAAACAAGCTCTAACCCAATATCACAATATTGGCGCAACAGCTCTTGATCCGGTTAAGGTAACAAGTCTACAACAAAACTTAGATAGTCTAATACCAGGACTAGTTCCATTATTGTTAACCCTTGGAATCAGCAAGCTTTTAAAGAAAAACGTATCACCAATCGTAATAATCATTGCATTATTTATAATTGGTATCGTAGCTAGATTCTTCGGAATTATGTAGATGGCAATCTCACAAAATACGAGAGTAGATTTAACAATAAAAGGAACAAGCCTTTCAGGCCTTACATCCTCTGGGGATGTAATTATTGGAGATAAGGCTTTTGAATATTATAATGAAAAAAATCCAGAAGATTATATACAGATTCCTTGGTCAGAGGTAGATATGGTATCAGCTTCGGTAATTTTCGGAAAGAAAATATCAAGATTTGCTATCCATACTAAGAGAAATGGAAACTTTCCTTTCTCAACTAGAGATAACAAAAAAACTCTTAGGGCTATTAATAAGTATGTAAAAGATAAAGATCTTAGAAGGTCATTAGGATTTTTTGAAATATTAAAAAATGGAATAAAGGGTCTTCTCTCAAAGAAAAAGTAAAAAAAAGATTGGTGGATTTTCTGCCAATCTTTTTTATATGGAAAAAAGTTTTAAAAATACGTAAGTAATAACATTAGGAAAAACGTTTTAGCATTTCTCTGGTAAATTTTTAACTATTGCTATATAATGGGTATATAATCTTTATAAATACAAATAAAATGTTTTCACATTGGAGGTAGATATGAAAAATTACGAAACATCAAACATTAGAAATTTAGCCTTGGTAGGGCATTCTGCCAGTGGTAAAACAACATTGGCAGAAAGCCTCTTATACAAAACAGGTGTAATAAAAAGATTAGGAAGTATAACAGAAGGAAATACCGTTTCAGACTATGAAAAACAAGAGATAAAAAGACAAAATTCTATCCAAACATCTATAATCCCAGTAGAAAATAATGGATACAAGATAAACTTTATAGATGCACCAGGGTTCTTTGACTTTGAAGGTGAAGTGTTAAATGCACTTAGAGCAAGTGAATCAGCACTATTTGTAATAGACTCGGAAAATGGAATAGAAGTTGGAACAGAAAAGTATTGGAAATATACTGAAAAAATTTCCTTACCAAGAATTATCTTCTTAAATAAATTAGACAAAGAAAATTCTAATTTTAATAAGGTTGTAAGTGACCTTCATATAGAACTAAGTAAAAAAATTATACCTTTAACTCTTACTATTGGAGAGGGTGAAAACTTTGAAGGAATCATAGATGTCATAGATAAAAAAGCTTACAAATATAACGGCTTTGAAAGAGAAGAAATAGAAATTCCTGAAATAAGAGTAGAAGAAGTTGAAGCAGTATATGAAGAAATTAAAGAAGTTGTTGCTGAATCTGATGACGAATTAATGGAAAAATATTTTGGTGGAGAAGAATTTACTGAAGAAGAATTTAGGAGAGGATTCTCTCAAGCTATTCTTGAAGGTAAGGCGGTTCCATTAGTAGCAGGATCAGCAGCCAACGGTGTGGGTGTAAGTGTACTTCTTGAAGTTATAGAAAAATATATGCCTTCACCAGACCATGCTGCAGCAAATATTGGATTTAGAGTAAAAGATGAATATGAAGGGTTTGAAGTTTCAAAAGATTCTCCATTCTCAGCTGTGGTATTTAAAACTATAGCGGATCCTTTTGTAGGTAAAATATCTATCTTTAAAGTTCTATCAGGAGTTATAGAAAAAGATGATCCTATGTACAATACTACAAAGGATATAAATGAAAAAGCATCCAACCTATTCTACTTAAGAGGAAAAGAACAAATTAAAGCAGACCAAGTAGTAGCAGGAGATATAGGTGCCTTTACAAAATTAGACAAGACCCAAACGGGAGATACTTTATGTACTAAAGCAAATCCGATTGAGTATAAGAAGATCAATTATCCAACACCAGTTTTATCTTATGCTATAGAAGCTGTCAGTAAGAATGACGAGGATAGAATTTCTGAAGCCTTACAAAGACTTGCAGAAGAAGATCCAACCTTCACAGATACAAGAAATACAGAAACTCACCAACAAATCCTATCAGGACTTGGAAGTATTCAACTTGATGTTTTAATGGATAAATTAAAAGATAACTATTCGGTAAATACACAAGTAGTAGACTTGAAAATTCCTTATAGAGAAACTATTAAAGGAAAATCTGACGTTCAAGGTAGACACAAAAAACAATCAGGTGGAGCAGGACAATTTGGTGATGTATTTATTAGATTTGAACCAACAGAAGAAGAATTTATATTTGATGAAGAAGTATTCGGTGGGGCAGTTCCTAAAAACTACTTCCCGGCAGTAGAAAAAGGTTTAAGAGAATCTTTAGATAAGGGACCTTTAGCAGGTTATAAGGTTACTGGTATCAAGGCTACTCTCTATGACGGATCTTATCATCCAGTAGATTCTAATGAACAAGCCTTTAAAACAGCAGCGAGAATAGCCTTTAAAAAAGGTATGGAAGCGGCAAAACCTATTCTTCTTGAGCCAGTTATGAAACTTGAAATTAGAGTTCCAGAAATGAATATGGGTGATGTAATGGGAGATATGAATAAAAGACGTGGAAGAATCTTAGGTATGGACCCACAAGAAGACGGAACACAAGTAATACTTGCAGAAGCTCCAGAAGTTGAAGTTTTAGATTATTCAATAGATTTAAAATCAATGACAGCAGCAAGAGGAACCTTCTCCATGGAATTTGAAAGATATGATGAAGTTCCAAAAGATTTAACACAAAAAATCATTGAAGAATCTCAAAAGGAAGAAGAAAAATAAAATAAAAAAAATATAGGAAGTCAGGGAGACCTTGCAAAATAAACTTTAAAAATCAAGTTTATTTTGCAAGACTCCTTGTTTTTCTAAAAATGTAAAATTTAGTAGTTAAATATGGGCAAAAGAACTTTAGTGCACTACTTTATAATAATGGTATAATATATTGTATATAGCTAATTTCATAGAAAGGAATAGGATGACGATGACTGATTGGAAAATTTTTGAAATAGATCCTTGGATAAAAGACTATAAAGATGATATAGAACTAAGGATGGAAGAATTTAAAAAACAAAAACAAAGACTGGTTGGAAACTCTTCGCTTTTAGATTATGCCAATGGTCACAAGTATTATGGTATACATAAAGTTAAGGGTGGTTGGATCTACAGAGAATGGGCTCCAAACGCAAAAGGACTTTATCTTATTGGAGACTTTAATGATTGGGATAGACACGCACATCCTTTGACAAAGATAAATGATGAAGATTGGGAAATTTTTATAAAAGGAATCAGAACTATTCCTCATAAGTCAAGATTAAAGGTAGTAGTAGATGATGGAAGTTCTATAAAAGATAGGATACCTCTATATGCTACTAGAGTAGAAAGAGACGAAAATTTAGACTATGCAGCAATACTTGAAAACCCTAGAAAAAAATTTAAATGGACTGATGAAGATTTTAATACAAAAAAAGATAATCTTTTAATATATGAAGCTCATATAGGCATGGCTCAAGAAAAACATGGGATTGGAACTTATAAGGAATTTGAAAAAAATATTCTCCCAAGAATAAAGCAAGCAGGTTACAATACTGTTCAACTTATGGGTATAGCAGAACACCCATATTATGGTTCCTTCGGATATCAGGTTTCAAATTTCTTTGCAGCATCTTCATGGTATGGAGAAAGAGATGATTTAAAAAGTCTTGTAAATACAGCTCACGAAATGGGGATAAATGTGATAATGGATTTGGTTCATTCACACTCTGTAAAGAATACAGCTGAAGGAATAAATGAGTTTGATGGAAGTTCCTATCAATTCTTCCATGAGGGAGAAGATGGAAACCATCCAGATTGGGATTCTAAACTATTTAATTATAATAAACCAGGAGTTGCTCATTTCTTACTATCAAATGTTAAGTATTGGTTAGAAGAATATCATTTCGATGGTTTTAGATTTGATGGTGTAACATCTATGATATACAAAAATCACGGTAGAGGAGTAGCCTTTGATAACTATTCAAAGTACTTTTCTATGAATACAGATATAGAAGCTATTAACTATCTACAACTTGCTAACCAGCTTGCTAGAGAAGTTAAAACCGATGTTATAACCATAGCAGAAGATATGTCAGCTATGCCTGGAATGTGTATCCCAATTGAAGATGGTGGTATTGGATTTGACTATAGGCTTTCTATGGGTATGCCAGACTTTTGGGAAAAAGCCCTCCAAAAAAGAGATGAAGACTGGGATATGGGGCAAATGTGGTATGAGCTTTCTACATCTAGACCGGAAGAAAAGAGGATTGGATATGTAGAAAGTCACGATCAGGCTCTTGTTGGCTCAAAAACTTCTTTCTTTAGGCTCGCTGATCAAGAAATATACTGGCACATGGCAAAAGAAGATAAAAACATTATTATTGATAGGGCTATAGCTCTTCACAAAATGATTAGATGGATTACAATTACCATGGGAGCTGATGGATATCTAAACTTTATGGGAAATGAGTTTGGCCATCCTGAATGGATAGACTTCCCAAGAGAAGGAAACGGATATTCCTATGAATATGCAAGAAGACAATGGTCTCTCGCAGATTCTGACTATTTAAAATATGATTGGCTAAAAAAATGGGATCAAAAAATGCTTGAAGAAGTCAAGGCTAATAATCAGCAAGGCAATATGATTTTTAGATTATGGCTTGATAATGATAGAAAGATTATAGCTTATAGAAATCGTGATTTGGTTTATATATTCAACTTCCATCCACAAAACTCTTACGATTCATTTGCAGTGCCTATTCATGATATGGGAGATTTTAAAGTGATCTTAGATACAGACCGAGAAGAATTTGGAGGTTTAGGAAGAATAGCTGATGATGTAATTTATACAAGCAAGAGACTTGAAAACACTGACTATGATGGAATACAAATATATATTCCTTCAAGAACAGCTATGGTACTAAAAAAAATATGAAAATAACGTGCTTAGGAGATTCCTTCACAGAAGGTTACTTAGTAAATAAAAACTACACCTGCTTTCTAAAGAAAGCAGGTTTTCAAATTAAAAATTTAGGGATAAATGGAAATATGACAGGCCAGATGCTTAATAGGTTTCCTTATGATGAAAAAATGGATATTTTTATAGTTTTTGGAGGAACTAATGACTTTTACTCAGGAATTAGTTCAAATCTTGCTTATACTAATATAAAAAGTATATTAGAAAAGGCAAAAGCCAAGTTAAAGATTGTAATAATTCCACCATATGTAGAGATTGAAGAAGCCTATCCAGTTTATGAAATGATAAATAACAAGATAGATGATTTAGGGACAAGACTTATAAATGATGGCCTAAATATAATAGATGCAAGACTTATAGAGCCTCAATTTTTAGACGGGACACATATGGGAGAAAAATTTCATAAAGACTTGGCAGAAAAAATTATAGAAAAAATTAAGGAGTTTTATGTTTAATGAACTTTTAAGAAATCAGATAGCTAAAAACCTAATATTACTTGTTTTATTGATAGTTGGAGGAAAAATATTATTAAATTTCTTGAAAAGTCTAATAAATAGATACTTTAAAGAAAATGAGAAAAGAAATCCACTAAACTCATCCAAATTAGAGACTTTATCAAAGTCTTTATCTTCAGTAGTTAGGTTTATTATAGGTTTTATCATTGTAATAATAATTCTAGATATGCTAGGAATAAATACTAAATCTATTTTAGCAACTGCAGGTATTGGTGGTATTGCCATAGCTTTTGGTGCTCAGACTATAATTCAAGACTTTATCAAGGGTATGTTTATAATAATAGACGATGTTATAAGAGTAGGAGATTTAGTAGAATGTGCTGGAATAAAGGGAACGGTTGAAGTTGTAGGCCTTAGACTCACAAAGATTAGAGACTACTATGGAGCTCTTCACATAATACCAAACTCCCAAATCAATTCAATTAAAAACTATAACAGAGGGCCTCAAAGAGCAGAAGTTATATTTTCGGTATCCTATGATACAAGTATTGATGAGGTAAAAGAAATAGTAGAAGAAGTTTCAGAAAGACTCTTAAACTTGGAAGGTTTTCAAAATATCTTTGTTGAAAAATTAAGTTTTTTGGGTGTAGAAGACATGTCAGATTTATCTTTTAAAGTAATAGTTACTTCTTTGGTAGCTGAGGATATGCAATTTGAAGTTCGTAGAAGAAGTAGAGAATTAATAAAAGATGAGTTTGACAAAAGAGGAATACAGGCAAGTGTTTTGGAGAAAAAATGAAAAAATACAAAGTGAATGATATAGTCACCTTAAAAAAGGGACATCCATGTGGAGAAAATTTGTGGCGAATAGAAAGAATGGGGGCTGACATGAAGCTTCGTTGTTTGGGCTGTGACAAGTTAATATGGATGAAAAGAATAGATTTTGACAAAAAAATTAGAAGAATAAAAGATAATGATGGAAAGTTTGTTTCTATAGTAAACTACAATCCGGAAGAGTTATAAATTAGAATTATACACAGAAAGAAGGCTTAATTGTTTAACGATATATATGCAAAAGATTACTATGATTTAGTAAAAAAAGATGTAGAAACCTATTATAAAGACTATCAAAAATCCTTAGAAAAAAGAAAACCATATGGGGCAACCTACAAAAATGAGGAAGTGCCAGTACTTTATCAAGGTTTTTTCTATGATGAAAAAACAGAAAGAGAATATGAAAAAATCATAGACACCTTTATGTCTATAGTAAAGAAAGTTACGAAAAAATATGTAGAAGATGAATCCTATAGGAAAATTTTTGATATTGATCCACTCACAGAAAAATTAATATTAAAAGATCCAGGATACTCAATAGATATACCTATAGCTAGAATAGATATTATGTATGATGATGTAGATAAGTTTAAATTCTGTGAGGTAAACACAGATGGATCTAGTGCTATGTTAGAAGATCAAGCGCTTTCTAGAATGTATAAAGAAACAAAAATTTATGAAGATTTTACAAAAAAATACAATCTTGATAAAAAAGACTCTTTAAAAGGAGTAGTAGAAGCTATATTAGATTTGTATTATAAAGAAGTAAGCGAAGAAAAACCAAATGTTGCTATGGTCGATATAATAGAGTCTGAAAATATAGAATTCCAAGAGATAAAGAAATGCTTTGAAGAAAATGGAATAAATACAAAAATAGTAGATGTAAGAGATCTTAAAAGAAAAGATGGAGCTCTTTATGCAAAAGATATGAAAATTGATCTTGTATATAGGAGATTAGTTACAAGTGACTTGATAGATCATCAAGAAGATTGTAAAGACTTTATAGACTCATATCTTGCAGGAGAATTCACTTCTATAGGTTCATTAAGAACAAGTCTTTTCTATACAAAAGATATCTTTAGAATACTAAGACTAGAAGAAACAAAAAATATTTTATCTAAAGAAGAATATGATTTTATTTTAAATCATATACCATTTACAGATACATTTGACTATGTCAAAATAGATGAAATTATAAATAATAAAGATAAATATATCCTAAAACCAAAACAAGGATATGCATCTCATGGTGTATTTATAGGAAAAGATTTAACAGAAGAAGAGTTTAAAGAAAAAATAGAGGAAATAAAAGATTTAGACTATATATATCAAGAATTCTATATAGTAGATCCTATGAAATTTATTAAATTTAAAAATGAAGAAGAAGTAGAACTAGAAGACTTTTATTCGATTACAGGATTATTCACATATAATAATAAGCTTTGTACACCTTATATGAGAGTTGGACAAAAATCCATGATATCATCATTAGGAGAGTACTGGGTAGCTCCATCCTTTAAAATATCAAGAAAATAAAAAAATGAAAAAAATATTTGACAAGATATAAAATATTTAATATACTAACATAGTCGAACAAATTGAGTCGGCTATGTTTTTTTGAAAAAATGAAAAGTTTTTTAAAAAATACTTGACATAATTTCAAAAGGATGTATAATTAAATAGTCGTCACGGAG
>JBQDYR010000042.1:0-13930 GCA_052105355.1 Anaerococcus sp. | reverse complement strand
CTTTTAATTTATATCTTAATAATCTCATACCATTTAGAATAACAGCTAATATACTTCCTTCGTGGACTAACATTCCAATGGTCATGTTCATCCAGTTACTAAAGAAAAGACTTAAAACTAATACAACTACTACACCTATGGCTACTGCGATATTTTGTATCATATTATTGGTAGTTGCTTTTGTTAGTCCTAGAGCGTGAGATAAATGAGCAAAATCAGAATTCATTAATACTACATCAGAAGTCTCTATAGCAACATCTGTTCCATTTCCCATTGCAATACCTATATCTGCCTTAGCAATAGAAGGGCTATCATTAACACCATCACCTATAAATGCTACGATTTCACCCATACTTTGTCTTTCTTCTAAAAATTTTGATTTATCTTCAGGAAGCATATGACCATAGGCCTCTGTTAGTCCAAGTTCTTTAGCTATTACATCTACAGTACCTTGGTTATCTCCTGATAGAACAATTAGATTTTTTACACCAAGTTTCTTTAATCTTTGTAATTCTTTTTTTACATCGGGACGTATCTGATCTCTAATCCCCATTACTAGTTTCAATTGATGGTCTACTCCAGCTAAAACTAAGGAGTTTCCGTCTTTTTCAAGTTCTTTTATATATAATAGTACTTCTTTAGTTAGTTCAATATTTTCTTTTTCCATAAGAGCAACATTTCCAATTGCTACTCTTTGATTTGCTACTGAAGCAATAACTCCCTTACCTTTAATTACGTCTGTATTTTCAACTTTTTCTAAGCTTGTATTAGGTATAGCTGATAGTACAGCTTTTGCTAGGGGATGATCTGATTCATTTTCTACACTAGCAATTAATCTTAGATCTGAGTCATCTCCAAATATCTTCATATCTGATTTTTTAGGGCTACCTACAGTTAAAGTACCAGTCTTATCAAAGATCATAGTATCTACTTTGGCAAAATCGTTGATAACTTCACTACCTTTTAGTAAAACACCATTACGGGCTCCATTACCAATACCAGAAACGTTAGATACTGGTATACCTATAACAAGTGCACCAGGACAACCAAGTACTAAGACAGTAATTGCAAGTTCAACATCTCTAAATACTAACCAAACTAAGGCAGCTAATAGAAGTACTACAGGAGTATACCATCTGGCAAATCGATCAATAAATTTCTCTGCACTGGATTTAGAATCTTGAGCTTCTTCTACAAGTTCAATAATGCGGCCAAAAGTGGTATCTTCGCCTATAAGTTCTGCTTTAATTTGTATAGTACCGTTCTCAAGTATTGTACCAGCATATACAGATGCTCCTTTTACTTTAGTAACGGGTACAGATTCACCAGTGATACTAGATTCGTTAATATATCCTTCACCAGATAAGACACTACCATCAACAGGTATTTTGTTACCAGTTTTAACTAAAAGTTGATCTCCTTTATCTACTTCATCCACATCTACTTCTACATATTCACCGCTATCATCTAATATATAAGCTACTTCAGGAGCCATATCTACAAGCTCTTTGATAGCAGATCTAGTAGAACTTAGGGTGCGGGCTTCTAACCATGCCCCAAACAAAAATAAAAAGCTAACAATGGCAGACTCTTCATAATTTTGGATTAAAAATGCACCTACAACAGCAAATGTAACTAAGGTGTCAATGCTAACTACTTTTACTTTAAGAGCCTGATAAGACTGTATAGCTATAGGAGCAACCCCAATTACAGAAGCTAAAATTAAAGAAGCATTGAATATATAATTATTAGCAAATGCAAGTTTGCTTATAAAAGCAAGTATTATTAACAATCCACTTAGTAAAGTGATATATTTTTTATTTCTAATAATGTATCTTTGCATAAAGCCTCCTAAAAATTTTAATACATAAGAGATTATCTAAAAATATTACATCAATCAATTTATTTATCAAAGTAAGCTTTATCCAATTCTTTTAACATATTGTAAACAGCTTCATAAGTTTCACATACATCATTAGGTATTTGATAGTTATTAGTTAATTCTCTAAGTTCATTAAATTCACTAACTAATTCTAAATCATCAGAATGTTTTTTTGTTTTTTCATTTATCTTATCAAACAAACTACGCACCTTATAAAATTCAGGATGTGATTTTCCATGTACTCTTTCTACTACAGGAGTATACAACTCCATCTTTTCAATATTTTTATTCCAAGCTTCAAAAAATAATTTGTTATTCATATTATTTATCCTCTCCTTTATTATCTATCTATATTTTATATCAGTAGATAAAAAAAAGAATTGACCTAGATCAATTCTTAAACAAAAAATAAAAAAATATTAAATTTTCTCGGTAGAATTTGGTAATGAAGCTATAAAGCGGCAAATGATAACTCTTCGACACTGGGGATATATACCTTGTTTTTAGGCAATTGTTTTATAAGACCTTTCTCTTCTAAATATGTAAATCTTCTACTCAATGTTTCAGGGGTAGTACCTAGATAAGATGCAAGATCTTTTTTAGACATAGGTAAAGAAACCGTGATTTCATCTTCAGTATCAGAATCTACTAGCCCATTTATATAGTAAATAATACGAGTGGTTACATCCTGAGTTGTAATAGATGTTGTTTGATTTTGAGACTCTTGTAGACGAATGGCCATAGTTTTTAGGATTTCAGTGGATATTCTAGGATATTTATTTAGCAACTCTTCTAAATCAGTACGAGTAATAGAACATATTTGTGTATCTAAAGTTGCCTGAGCATAGCTAGTATGTTTAATGGAATCAGTAAATATAGTCCACTCTCCAGTGAAATCTCCAGGATTTAATAATCGGATGAGCTGTTCTTTACCAGATTCGGAGATGTTAGTAATACGAATCTGACCTTTTCTTACAATGTATAAAGTGTCATCATGGTCACCAGCAATGTATAGATATTCATTTTTTTTTAATTTTTTAGAACGTAACTTAGTAGATATGATAGCTTGAGATTCCAAATCTAAGTGATTAAATATTGGTACGAGACTAATGCATGTAGTTGTGTGTTTGTTATACATAGTGTATTTTCCTTTCTATACTATTATATCCTTAATTAAAGTTATAAACAAAAAACAATAAGTTAGAATAAGGTTAATGGATACATTTAATAGGAATTTATAAATAATTTTAAATTTAATGGGTATATATAAAATAGAATTGTTGATTTGGTTTTATTTTATACTTTATACACAATACACAGCTAGAACGGATGATTTATAAAAGAATTTTAAAGCAGATTTGCAAAAGTTGTTTAATAATGTAATCACCTATTTCTAACCTATTGTAGTAGGTTATAACTTTAAAGATTTTGTTATAACAAGAGTAATTAAATTAAAGGAATTCAAATGATAGTATTACTTAAAGAATTTATAGGGGATAGATTAGTAAAAGATGGTTTTACTAAAAAATGAGCAGCATTAGGTGTGCCTGCAATAACATTTACAAAAGGTTCCTTATCAATTTCTTTTGCATGTGGAAGATGGCATATAGCAGATAATACTGTAGACTATTTTAAAAGTTTAGGAGTTGAATATAAAGAGATAGTTATACCATCATACAAAGAACGTTTATAAAGATAAAATATAATAAAATTAGTTTCAAAAATTTAAGAAATTATATAGGAGGATTATGTTAAAAGATTTATCTAGAGGAAATCAGATACTATATTACTTAACTTCGATGTCGTTGTCTATAGTATTATTTTTATTAAAAGTAATATATGATAATTTTAAAAATAATAAGATAACACAGTTTCAAGTAATTATGATTGTTATTGCTATAGTAGTAGCATTATTAATAGCAAGTTATATCTTATACAAATCAATTAAAGGAAATTATAATTCAAAAGGATACTATGAACAGGATGATTATGATTCAAGTAACTTTAGTATGAACAATATAAGTGATATTAATGGTCAACCTGTTTCTTTCTTAATAAGTAATGTTACTTCTGTTTATTTCATAAGTTCGTTTCCAATTCCTTCTTCTATCGCATTTTTTGTTATTCATCTTTTACTTTTTGTAATGATGATTAAAGGTGAGAATTTACAACCAAATCCATTTCTTTTTTTGTATGGTATAGATATATATAAAACTAAAGACAATGATTTTTTAATTAATTTAAACAATCGTGGATTTGATCATAATAATATTTTAAAGATGAATGATAGTAAAAATGTAAGGACTTATATAATAGGTAATTTAGAAAAGAGTTTATCTGATAATTAAATAAGTAAACAGAAATATTAATTTAAGAAATAGAAAAGAATATATGCAGTCATTAAGGAGAAAAAAATGAATTTATATGATATTACAGTAAAAGATGGTCAAGGAGAAGATGTCTCTTTAAGAAAATACGAAGGTAAAGTATTATTAATCGTTAATACAGCAACAAAATGTGGTTTTACTCCACAATATGAAGGACTTGAAGATCTTTATAAAAAATACTCAGATCAAGGATTTGAAATTTTAGATTTTCCATGTAACCAATTTGCTAACCAAGCTCCTGAAAGTCAGGAAGAAATAGCTCAATTTTGTTCCTTAGAGTATGGAACTAGTTTTCCACAATTCATGAAAATTGATGTTAATGGTGAGAATGAATCTCCACTATATACTCATTTAAAAAAGGATCAAGGTGGTTTACTTGGTAAAAAGATTAAGTGGAACTTTACTAAATTTTTGGTAGACAGAGAAGGTAATACTTTTAAAAGATATAGTCCAACTACAGAACCTGAAAAAAATAGCTAAAGATATTGAATCACTACTCTAAAATATAAAAATTAGCAAATAAGAATTAAAAATAAAACGATCAAGAATATATTAGTATATTCTTGGACGTTTTATTTTTTTATAAAGAATATAGTTAAACTTAATAACTTTTTAAAAGCTAAATTATTTAATATATTTCTAAGAAAATTTATATAATAATTACTTTATTTCAAGTGTATGATAAAAAAATATCAATTAAATTGATTAAAATTCAGTATAGCGTTATAATAAAAACATAAATTATAATATAGGGGGATATTTAAATGTCAAGATTAGGAATAATGCGTGCACCATCAAAATATGTTCAAGGTTCTGATTCATTACTTTCTTTTTATGAAGAATTTAAGGACCTTGGTAAAAAGTGGCTCTTTATTTGCTCAAGAAGTGGATATAAGTATAGTCATGATAATATAGAAGAAAGTTTCAAAAATACTGATTGTCAAAGAAGATATGAGATTTTTGGTGGAATTTCAAGTACTGGTGAAATCGAAAAAATGCGAAAAATTATTAAAGATGATGGTATAGAGGTTGTAGTTGGAGTTGGTGGAGGATCAGCTATTGACACTGCAAAAGCAGCTGCTTATTATGAAGGAGTAAGAGTAGTAGCTAATCCTACTGTAGTTGCTACAGATGCCCCTTGTACTGGTCTTTCAGTAATTTATAACAATGATGGATCATTTAATTCATATTTATTTTATCCAGCAAATCCAGATGGAGTTATAGTTGATGATAAGATTATAGCAAATTCACCAGTTAAATTTTTAATAGCAGGTATTGGGGATGCACTAGGTACATATTTTGAAGCAAGAGCATGTTACAGAACAGATGCCCCAAGTTTAGAAAATGGAGGAATAACTCGTTCAGCATTGGCACTTTGTGAATTGTGCTATAAGACACTTCGTGAATATGCAACAATGGCAATACATTCTTGTGAAAACAACCTTGTGACTCCAGCATTAGATGCTATAATTGAAGCCAATACTTATCTTTCAGGTGTTGGGGCTGATAATGGGGGACTTGCTGCTGCTCATTCTTTCTATAATGGATATACTTCTCTGGATAATCACGATGCTCAACATGGAAACGCTGTTGCATATGGTACTTTAGTTCAGTTGATTTTAGAAGAAAGCTCTAAAGCAGAATTCGAAGAAGTACAAAATTTCTGTAAAGAAGTGGGACTACCTCTTACTTTAGAAGAGCTTGGTGTATCAAGTAGAGAAGAAGTGGAATTGATTGCTAAAAATGCATGCGTTGAAGGAGAAAGCATCCACAATATGGCAGGAGATGTAACAGAAGAACAATTGGTCGATGCAATTTTAACTGTGGATTCTTTAGGAAAAGTATTAATAAAATAAGATTATTATGGAAAAAAAGCGAAGCTAAAATTGCTTCGCTTTTTTAGTAAGAAGATAAAAATAAGAAAGATTTATTAATGTCAAATTTTATGTTTTGTTAGGGGTATAGATATAATAAAACTTGAGAAATAGGAGGTAAATTATGCCTTGGACAAAAAAAGATTTTCCAAATTCACTTAAAAATCTAGAAGAAGAGGTTAGATTAAAGGCTATCGATATAGGAAATGCTATGATGAAAGATGGATATGATGAACAAAGAGTTATTCCTATAGCCATATCAAAAGCTAAAGATTGGTATAAAGAAGCAAGTCCAAAAGAGAAAAAAGATTTAAAGAAAAAAGATATAACCAAGCATAAGAAAACATCATCAAATTCTGCAGAATTTCAAGATTCTGATATTATTGTAAAATATAGAGATCAAGATAAGAAATGGGAAGTAAAGTCAAAGGGAGCTGAAAAGCCTGATTCTTTACATGATAAAAAAGTGGATGCAGAAAAAAGAGCTAGAGAAATATCAAAGTATAGAGATGGTAAAGTTATTTCTTATAAGAAAAATAAAAATTAGAAAGAAGTGAAATATGAAAATCTTGATTGCAGAGTATAGGATGTATCTGCCAGAATCTTTTTCTCTTAAAGACAAGAGAAGGATTAGAAGATCTATTTTTGATTACTTGAAGGCTCACTACAACATTTCAATTGCAGAAACTGATTATTTGGACAATTTTAAGATGTTTGAATTTGGTTTGTCTATGGTTAATAAGGATCTTTATTATTTGGAAAAAAAGATGCAAAAAATTGAAGATATAATTTTTGAAAGAAGTTCGGGTAGGTTAGAGATTTTAGATAAATCTTATTTGTCTTGAGTTTTTATAATATATAAGGTTGTCTATAAAATCATAAACAATAGATAATCAGAGACTTTAATTATCCTATAATCTTAAATTTATAATTTTATTTAAAAAAAATAAAGTACTCATTTTAACTTTATTTTTTCTATGTTAGAATTAACATAAGGAGATTTTATGTTTAATAAATTTAAATTTATATATATAAACAATAGAAATATATTTAGGATAATAAGATATACTCTGATATCGATATTTCTTTTAATCTTTACTTGGATATTTGACTACAAGTATTTTTATTTAAAGGAATATTTACCAGAAATATTGTTACTTTCGCCTGAAGTAACTTCATCTTTTTTATCAACTTTATCAGGAACATTTCTTACAGTTACAACCTTTACCTTTACTACTATATTAACTGTTTTAGGAAAGTACTCTTCATCCTTTACTCCAAGGATAGTACAAGATTTTATTGATAAACCTAATGTACTTAGTTTGTTTGGAGTATTTATAGGAGGATTTTTCTATACAGTACTTTCTCTCTTTATGGTTCAAAATATAGAATCAGATATTTCATTGATATCTGGTACTATCGCTATATTTTATGCTGTAGCTGCAATGGTATCTTTTATACTTTTTGTAAGAAGGGTATTATCAGATATAAAAGTTTCTAGTGTTATTGAAAATATTTATAATGAAGCCTATGCTTTGATAGAAATAGAAGCTAAAAAAAGAAAAGAATCAGAGAGATTTAGTGTGGATCAATACCAAGAAGAAATAAAAATCTATGCTAATAAGACCGGATTTTTATATGAGATTGATAGTAATAGGCTTGTAAAAAAATTAGATAAAGGTAAATGTCAATTAACAATTGATAAGAAAATCAACGAATATGTGACTAAAGGTATGTATATAGCAAAACTTTATACTTATGATAAGTTTCCTTTGGATGGTGAAGAAAAGGATGAATATCTATCTGAAGTGTCAAATTGTTTATTGATAAATACATATAAAAATGGATTTAAAGATTATCATCATGAAATTACTAAACTAGTAGAAATAGCTTTAATGGCTCTTAGTCCAGGAACAAATGATCCAAACACTGGAATCGAAGCTATTAATAAAATATCTTTTCTTTTAGGGAAATTATTCTCTACAGATAATTTTTATGTAGTTATAGATGAAAATGAAGATACTAAAATTATATATAATGGATATTCAGTAAAAGAGGAATTATCTAATTCATTTTCTCAAATCATTCATTATGGTAAGGCCGATCCAATAGTGTCTCAATCTATTTTAAAGGGATTATATATGGTATATATAATTTCAGAAAAATCTGCAAAAGATGAAGTTGAAAATTATTTGGAATATGTATATGATATTTGTAAAAAAGTTATGGATACTCCTTTGGATAAAGAAGGATTAGATGTTATTTATGAAGATTTTAAGAAGAATCGAGATGAAAGATCTGATAAAGATGCTATAAGAGAAAGCGAAGAATAAAAAATTCAAAAAAAGACAGTAGTTATAGTAACTACTGTCTTTTTTTGAAGAATTAATATTTGCCTAATTAAAAAAATATTCACATACTTACAACATAATAATAAATTATATCAATTTAGAATTTAATATAATAAAAAAATAAACCCTGAAAATCAAGGTTTAGAGTTTATTGGTGGAGATGAAGGGAGTCGAACCCTTGTCCGTAGAGGCATCGTAAAAAGCATCTACATGTTTAGTAAGTATTTAAGATTCCCAAAATCCTTATCTACTTACAAATAACTGATTTTGGTAGCTTCATGGATACTATTATAGCTCAAAGCTTTGCTATAAAAGTTTGCCGCTAAATTATGAAACGAGTAGAAAACTTGCGACAAAAAGTCTTCTAGTCGTTGCTAGCCTATTACTAGGCAGCTAATGCGAATTGTTCGCTATTATTGTTTGCATTTATATTTAAGTTGCAAGTTTACGACTTGCAGTCGACATGCAGCTAAGAACTCTTCAACTACGTCGAGACCATAACATCCCCGTGCTTTCACACTATACTATTTTTAAACTTCATTGTCAAAAGTTAAAAAGATTTATATAATTAAAATAGTAAAGGATGAAATTTATAATAATTTAATTATGGGTATAAATATATTATAGAATAAAAAAGAAAATTATAGGAGGCCTTATGAGAAGTACAAATCATGTAGCAGCAATGCTTTTAGCTGGAGGTCAAGGATCTAGATTGAAAGCTTTGACAAAGGAAATGGCAAAACCTGTGGTTCCTTTTGGAGGAAAATACAGGATTATAGATTTTGCACTTAGTAACTCTACCAATTCAGAGATTAGAGATATAGGCGTTTTGACCCAATATAAACCTCAACTTTTAAATACTCACTTGGGTATAGGTTCAGCTTGGGATTATGATAGAAATTCTGGTGGTTTAAGAATTCTTTCACCTTATTATACAGAAGATGGTGGAAGATGGTTTGAAGGAACTGCCGGTGCTATTTATGAAAATATTAGATATTTAGATGATGTAAATCCTGAATACGTTTTAATATTGTCAGGTGATCATATATATAAAATGGACTATACAGAACTTTTGAAAGTTCACAAAGAGCATGGAGCTGACTGCACAATAGCTGTAATGGAAGTAGATTGGGATGAAGCTAGTAGGTTTGGTATTATGAATACTAATGAAGAAGGTAAGATTGTTGATTTTGAAGAAAAGCCAGAAAACCCAAAATCTAACTTAGCTTCAATGGGAATATATATGTTCAATTGGAAAGTTTTAAGAAAAGCTCTAATTGAAGATTATGAAGATCCAAATTCATCATATGATTTTGGAAAGGATATTATTCCGAAATTATTAGAAGAAGGATCTCCATTATATGTATATAAATTTGATGGTTATTGGAAAGATGTTGGAACTATAAGAAGTTACTGGCAAGCAAACCTTGACCTTATTGATCCTAAAAATCCTCTTGATATTCATGATGATGATTGGAGAATATACACTACATCACTAAATTTACCACCTCATAGAGTGGGAGAAAAGGCAGTTCTTTGTGATGCTCTTATAAATGAGGGATGTGTAATAGATGGACTAGTTACTAACTCTGTATTATTTTCTAATGTAGTTATAGAGGAAGGTGCTGAAGTATATAACTCAGTAATTCTTTCAGGTGCTAGAGTTAAATCAGGATACAAGGTTTATAACTCTGTAGTTACAGAAGATATGGTTGTAGATAAAAATATAGGTAGCGAGGGTACAGATTCTGTATTTTTGGTTAGTCCTGAAGGAATTGAGGAGGAATAAGTTATGCAAAATATAGTTGCTATAATATATAGTTCAGAATATGATGAAAGTAATTATGATAGTCTATGCAAGGTAAGACCTGACTATATGCTTCCTTTTGGTGGTAGATATAGAATAATTGACTTTGCACTTTCTAATATTTCTAACTACAATATCACAAGTGCAGTTCTGTTTGGTGGTAAGAACCTAAGATCTACACTTGATCATATTGGTAATGGAAAAAGCTGGGAGTTAAATAGAAGAAGAGGTGGTTTAAGGATATATCCACCTATTTATAATAGAGGAAAAAGAAATACTGAAATAGAAACATATTACTCTTCACTAAAGTTTTTTGAAGACTCTAATAAGGAATATGTATTTATAACTAACCCTATGTATATAACAAAAGTTGATATTTCTGATGCTTATGAAACTATGATTTCTGATGATCTTGATTGTTTAGTTTTTTCGCAAAAAATAAATGATGATTATGGTTTCTATTTAAATAGAAGAATTATTAATATTGATGAAGAAGGGGATCCAGTTGGTGTAGGTATTAACTTGGGTTTAAAAGATGAGATAGAGCTTTTTACTGGATCTATTTTAATTAAAAAATCTATTTTTATGGATCTTTTAAGATATTCTACAGAGAATAACGATGCTGATACAGTTCTTGAGGCAATATTTAAATATCCAAAAGAAATAACAACTGGACTTTATAAGTCTGATTCAACTCTACAAGTTATTCAAGATACTTTATCTTACTATGAGGCTAACAGAAAGCTTTTGGATAGAGATTACTTTAATGAACTCTTTTATGAAAATGGAATGGTTTATACTAAATCTAAAGACGAACCTTCTACAGAATATATGAAAGATTCAGTAGTGAAAAATTCCCTAGTTGCCAATGGTGCAATTATAGAAGGAGATATAGAAAATTCTATTATATTCAGGGGAGTTACAGTAAAGAAGGGTGCAGTTATTAAAAATTCTATTATATTCCAAGATACTGAAGTAGGAGAAGGTTCTATACTAAATAATGTAATTACCGATAAGAATACAACTATAGGTGATCATATACACTTATTTGGTAATAGGATACACCCATTCTTAACTCAAAAAGACGAACACATAAACTAAAGGGGAGAGTTATGAAAGTATTATTTTTAGCAAGTGAAGCAGTTCCTTTTGTTAAAACAGGAGGTCTAGCAGATGTTGCAGGTTCTTTACCAAAGGAATTAAAGAAAAATGGGGTAGATATTAGAGTTGCTCTACCCTTGTATCAGACTATAGATAATGTTTATAAATCAAAAATGAAAAAAATCACAGAATTTTATGTAGATCTTGATTGGAAACATCAATATGCTGGTGTGTATGCTCTTAAATGGGATAATGTTACCTATTATTTTATAGATAATATGGAATATTTTGATAGAGAAAGCCCTTACGGTTACGAAGATGATGCAGAAAGATTTATATTTTTCTCAAAAGCAGCTACACTTCTTTCTAAAGAAATAGACTTTCATCCTGATATTATCCATACGAACGATTGGCACACATCATTAGTTAATGTATATGTAAATGACTTTAGAAGAGGAGATTCTTTCTTTGATGATGTAAAAACGCTATTTACAATCCACAATTTAAAATATCAAGGTGTATTTGACTCAGGCTATCTTACACTTACAGGACTTGACGGATCATATTTTAATGAAAATGATCTAAAATATTTCGAGGCAATAAATTTTATGAAGGGTGGTATTGTTCATTGTAATGCTTTAAATACAGTTTCAGAAAACTATGCTAGAGAAATCAAATATCCATTCTACGGAGAAGGTCTTGATGGGATTATTAGAAAATATGAAGATAAGCTTTCTGGAATTGTAAATGGTATTGATTATGACGTTTGGAATCCAAAAACTGACGAATTTATATATAAAAATTATGATGCAGAAAATCTAGAAGGAAAAATAGAAAATAAACTAAGTCTACAAAAGCTTTATAATCTTCCAGAAAGAGAAGATGTTCCATTAATTGAAATTTGTTCAAGGTTGACTGCTATGAAGGGATTAGATCTTGTTAGATATATCTTGGATGAGCTTTTACAAGAAGATATACAAATAGCAGTAATAGGTACAGGTGACTATACCTACGAAGAGATGTTTAAATATTTTGAGTGGAAGTATCCAAAAAAAGTTGCAGCTAGAATTTATTATGACAGTGAAGAAAGCCACAAGCTTTATGCTGGAAGTGATTTTCTAATGATGCCATCTGTTTCAGAACCTTGTGGTATTAGTCAACTTATAGCTATGAAATATGGTACTCTCCCTATAGTAAGAGAAGCTGGTGGTTTAAAAGATACGGTAATTCCATACAATGAATTTACTAAAGAAGGAACGGGATATTCTTTTGAAAATATAAATGCTCATGAGCTATTATTTACTACACAAAAGGCTATCAGTGTTTATAGAGAAAAGAGAAAAGATCACAATATACTTTTGGAAAATGCTATGAATGCAGTTCATGATTGGGAAAAATCATCTGAAGAATATATTAAGTTATACAAAAGTTTGAGTAAATAAATGAATAAAGATAATATAATTATAAAAAGAATACAAAATTTTTTGTATTCTTTTTATGCTAAAGATATAAAAGATGCAAGAAAGAGCGAAATTTACCATGGACTTTGCCATGCTCTTATGGAAGATATATGTAAAAAGTGGGTAGATGTTAAAAATTTAAAAACGGATAAAAATGTTTATGTTTTAAGTTTTGAGTATTTACCTGGTAAATTTTTAGAAAATAATATTCGAAATTTAAAAGTAGAAAATGAAGTAAAAGATGCCTTAGACAACTTAGGATATTCCTATGAAGAAATTTTGGACTATGAAGCTGAAGCATCACTAGGAAATGGAGAAATAGGTGTAGGTTCATCCTATATTTTAAATGAACTTACTAAGAAAAAAATAAAAACTGTTGGCTACTCTATAAGATATGAGGGTGGCAATATGAAACAGGTCATAAAAAATGGGATGCAAGTTGAATCTTCTAATTATTGGCTTGCCAATGGTAGTAAATGGGAACATAAAAAAGGATTTAATCAAGAATTTGAAATAGATGGTAGGAAGCTAAAGGCTTTAGCTTATGATATACCTATTATTTGTGAAGATGGAGATTATGTAAACACTTTAAGACTTTGGTCATCAAGCCCTATAAGTAAGATAGACTTTCAAGATTTTTCTAGGGGAGATATGATAAAAGCCTACGATGATTATATAAAAGATTCTTCAATAACTCAGTTTCTTTACTTAGATAACTCAACATATGAGGGAAAACTTTTAAGATTGAAACAAGAATATTTTTATTGTTATGCCTGTATCCATGATATTATTAGAAGATATTTTAAACACTTTAAAAATATAGAAGAGATTAAAGATAAGATTAAGATAATAGTTTCTGATATACATCCTGCTCTATCTCTTATAGAATTTATAAAAGTATTACATGATGAATATGACTTTTCATACCAAAAGGCTATATCTTATTCGAGAGAAATTTTCGACCATTTTGTCTTTTTAACTACTAATGATTCATATGAATCTTATGATCTTTCTTTTGTTGGAAAAGTTAATAAGGAATTTTTGGATACTGTAATTAAAATAGATAAG
>JBQDYR010000041.1:0-14128 GCA_052105355.1 Anaerococcus sp. | reverse complement strand
CAAGAACTTTACATTTATTTGAAGATAACAAAATGAGTTTAGTCTATCATTTAAAGTGAATCAGATATTAAAGGAGAATAAATAATAATGAGAATAAAAAATACTAAATTTATAATTGTAGCTTTATCACTAAGCTTTGTTTTAGCAAGCTGTGGTAATGAAAACAAAAATGACACAAATACTACCGAAGGTAGTCAAGTAGAAAGTACACAAACTGCAGATACAGAAGATGAAAACAAGAACGCTGAAGATTTTGATATTTCTGTAGTATCAAGAGAAGATGGTTCTGGTACAAGAGGTGCATTTATCGAACTAACAGGACTTGAAGAAAAATCTGATAATGGTGACAAGGTTGATAACACAACAGATGAAGCCATAGTACAAAATTCAACAAATGGGGTAATGCAAACTGTATCTCAAGATCCATATGCTATTGGTTATATATCATTAGGTTCTTTGAATGATAGTGTTAAAGCAATCAAAATTGATGGAATACAAGCAACTGATGAAAATATTAAGTCGGGTGACTATAAGCTTCAAAGAAATTTCAATCTAGCTTATAAAGAATCAGAACTTGATGATTTAGGAAAAGACTTCTTAGATTATGTATTAAGTGAAGATGCACAAAAAATTACAGAAGAAGAAGGCTATATATCAGTAGAAAGTAAAGATTATAAATCTACAAAACCAGAAGGATCTATGACAGTAGCTGGTTCTACTTCAGTATCACCACTAATGGAAAAATTAATCGAAGCATACAAAGAAGTAAACCCTAATGCAACAATAGAGCTACAATCTACAGGATCTTCTGCAGGTATTGAATCTACTATCTCTGACGTAAGTCAAATCGCTATGGCATCTAGAGAACTAAAAGAAGATGAGGCAAAAGAATTAAAAGTAGAGGTTCTTGCACAAGATGGAATCGCAGTAGTAGTAAACAAAGATAATTCTAAAATTGATGATTTGACCATGGATCAAGTAAAGGAAATTTTCTCTGGTATGATTAAAAATACATCTGATCTATAAATTTAAAGGATAAAAGGAAAGTAAAGTCCTTAAGACTTACTTTCTTTTTTTCTAATATGGATAAAGTGTTAAAAAACTTAGGAGATATATATATGAAATCAATTAAAGAGAAGATAGGAGAGAAAATATTTCTGCTATCCGCAGTAATGTCAGTTTTTCTTATTGGACTTATTACTTTTTTTATTTTTAAATCTGGACTTAGCTTTATTAATAAATATGGACTTATTAAGTTTATTACAGATTTAAAATGGGCGCCTACAGCAAAACCTGCCTACTTTGGTATTGGACCAATGATTGTAGGTTCTATAATAGTTACATTTCTATCAACACTAATAGCTTTGCCTTTTGGTTTATCAATATCAATATTTATGGCTTACTATGCAAAAAAAACTTATGGATTTTTGAAATCATTAATTAACTTAATGGCTGCCATTCCATCAATCATATATGGTTTCTTTGCCATGATGGTTATAGTTCCGTTCATCTCTAAACCTTTTCATGTTGGAGGGATGAATATGTTAACAGCTTCTATACTTTTAAGCCTTATGATTCTACCGACTATGGTAAACATTTCACAAAACTCTTTGGAACAAGTACCAAAAGTTTACTACACTGGATCACTTGCACTTGGAGCAACTAAGGAAGAAACCATAAGAAAGGTTATGGTGCCTTATGCAAAAAGTGGTATCTTCTCATCTATAATTCTTGCAATAGGAAGATCTATAGGAGAGACTATGGCTGTCTATCTTGTAATAGGTAACCAACCAAGAATGCCAGGCTCATTATTTGATGGTGTAAGGACTCTTACAACCAACATAGTCCTTGAAATGGGTTATGCAGCAGGAGACCATAAAGAAGCTCTTATAGCTACTGGTATGGTGTTATTTGTCTTTATTCTAATAATAAATATAGTATTTAATTTTATTAGAAGAAAATCAGATACGAGATTATAGGAGATAATATGAAAAAGCCTTTTAAAATTTTAATATTTATCCTATCTATCATAGGATTTGCATCTGGCGGACTTGTCATTGCTTATATACTTTTTAATGGTATACCAAATATAAGTGCAGGACTTTTCTCTATGGAATATACTTCTGAAAATGTATCAATAATGCCAGCATTAATAACAACTTTATATACAATAGTACTTACTTTAATAGTAACCTTACCTATAGGAATTTTTACATCAATTTATTTATCACAATATGCAAAGAATAAGTATTTTATAGGAACAGTAAGATTTGCAACAGAAATTCTATCATCTATTCCGTCTATAGTATATGGTTTATTTGGTTGTATTTTCTTTGCGGATTTTCTAGAACTTGGTTATTCAGTCCTTTCAGGTTCTTTAACAGTGGCGATTATGGTTTTGCCAACAATAATAAGAACAACAGAGGAAGCGATATTAACCGTAGATCCACTTCAAGCCCATGCTTCTTTAGCTCTTGGTGCTACTAAAATTCAGACAATATTTAAAATTATTATTCCTGAAGCTATAGATGGAATTCTTTCTGGAATCTTTTTATCAACAGGAAGAATAGTAGGAGAATCAGCGGCTTTGATATATACCATGGGTACTATGGCATCTATACCAAAAACTGTATTTGAATCAGCAAGGACACTTGCAGTACACATGTATGTACTTTCATCAGAAGGATTCCACGTAGAAGAAGCATATGCAATAGCAGTACTCTTATTAGTTTTTGTTATCCTACTTAATAGTATATCTACTTGGGTATCAAAGGCTTTTATTAAAAGATAGGAGATTATATGGAAACAATAAGTTTAAATAATAATATAACAAATAAAAGAAAAAAAACAGAATCTCAAGAGAAAATAGGAAAGTCAATGACTAGCGATATATCTCATGAAACCATGATAAAGGTAGAAGATTTAGATCTATTTTATGGTGACTTTCAAGCTCTAAAAAAAATAAATATGGATATAAAAAAACATCAAGTTACAGCCTTTATTGGACCTTCAGGATGTGGTAAATCTACAACGCTCAAGTGTTTTAATAGGATGAATGATTTGATAGATTATTGCAGAATAAAGGGAAATATATATATAAACAATAAGGAAATAAATAGTCCTGAAATTGATGTAGTAAAGCTTAGAAAAGATGTAGGGATGGTTTTTCAAACTCCAAACCCATTTTCAAAATCAGTATATGATAATATAACCTACGGACCAAAGATACATGGAATTAAAGATAAAGAAGAACTTGATCAGATTGTAGAAAAATCATTAAAGCAAGCTGCTATTTGGGATGAAGTTAAAGATAAGCTTAATCAAAATGCTCTTTCATTTTCTGGTGGTCAACAACAAAGAATTTGTATAGCCAGATCTCTTTCAGTGAATCCAAAGGTTGTTTTGATGGATGAACCAACATCAGCTCTTGATCCGATTTCTACAGCTGCTATAGAAGAGCTTATGTATGAACTTAAAAACCAATATACTATAGTTATAGTAACCCATAATATGCAACAAGCAGCAAGAATATCTGATAGGACAGCTTTTTTCTTAACTGGCGAAGTTATTGAAATGGATGATACAAAAAAAATCTTTAAAAATCCAAGAGATAAAAGGACTGAAGATTATATTACAGGAAGGTTTGGTTAATATGAGAACAAAATACTTTGAGGATTTAGAAAAAATTAAGAATATGGAAAAAGATCTATCAGAGTTAGTTTATTTAACCTATGATAAATTTGAACTTTATCTTAAAGATGAAAATTCTTATCATTTACAAGAAATAATGGACTTAGAGCACGATACACGTAGAAAGGCATCGGATATAGAAAGATATTGTTATGACCTTTTAGCTCTCCAGCAGCCAGTAGCAAAAGATCTTAAATTTTTACAAATATCTATAAAAATAGCTTCAAATTATAAAAGAATTTCTAATCATTTAAGCCAAGCGGGTATAATAGTATCAAACTTTCCATTAAGGAATAAAGAAAAAGATTTTGTGAAAAATTTTATAAAAAATCAACAGCAAATGATTAATGGTGGTATAGATGCATTTTTAGATTATGATAAGGATCTTGCTATAAAAACTATAAAAGAAGATGAAATAAATAATAAATTATTTGAAAAAGCTATAGAATATTTAGTTGAACTTACAAAAAAAGACTTGATAAATCCAAAAGAACTATCTGAAAAGGTATTATTTTTCAAATATTTTGAAAGATTAGGAGATAGGTTAGGAAGAAACGCAGATTTTGCTAAGAGGTTATAATGATTTACGTTGTTGAAGATGACAAATCAATAAGAAATTTAATATTATATGCTTTAAAAGAAAAAGGTTATAGTGTTAAAGGCTTTGAAGATGGATTAAAAGTAGTAGATTCTATAAGAAAAGAAGAAGTGGATCTTCTAATCTTAGATATAATGCTACCTGAAAAAGATGGAATGGAGATTCTTACAGAAATTCGAGAATTTTCAGACTTACCAATTATTATGCTCACGGCTAGGACTGATGAATATGATAAAGTTATGGGACTAGAAAGTGGAGCAGACGACTATATTACAAAACCATTTTCCATTTTAGAACTATTATCTAGAGTAAAGGCGGTACTTAGACGTAGTAAAAAAAACGACTTTGACCATATTACTTATGCTAATGTCAGAATCAACAAGAAAAAAAGAACTGTAAAAGTCGATAATAAAAAAATAGATTTAACCTATAAAGAATTTGAAATGTTACTTTTGTTAATGAATAATATAGGAAATGTTATAACTAGAGAAGATTTTCTTTTAAAAATCTGGGGGTATGACTATGAAGGTGAGACCAGAACTGTAGATGTTCATATAGCAAGCCTTAGATCAAAATTAAAAGATGGAGGAGATCATATTAAAACCGTAAGAAATTTAGGTTATAAATTTGGAGAAATATGAAAAGAATAATTAGCAAATATATAAATATATTTACAGTAGTGTTGTTTATCTTAGCTTTCTCTATCCATGGATATTTCTCATATAAAACCTATATAAAAGCTCAAAGTGAATATCTTGAAAAATCTTTGAGCTTTCTTTCATCTAATCAAGGAGAGCCAGGTTTTATAAATATATTAGATGATTTTTCTAAAAGTAATAAGGATATATCTGTAATTTATATGGATAAAGTTGGTAAAATAAATTTTTCATCTGATAATTTTGACGAAGATTTATATCAAGAAATTGGCAACAAAAAAAATGGTAACTATATAGAAAAAAATATTATAAAGGATTCTGTCTTTATATATACAAAAAAAACTTCTACTTATCTTGTTATTTTTAAAAAAGAAAGTATTGGAAAAAAATTAGATTACTTTGATTTTAAATATTTTTTCTTTGATTTTATGATTGTGATTTTAATAAATAATTTATTTGTAACTAAAGTAGTAGAAAAAATTTTTGAGCCCGTAAGAAAAAAGATATCTAAAAAAGATAAGATTTCATCTGATGACATTAGGTTAATAAAAGAATTGGAATCCTTTTTTGAGAATTATAAAAATAAGGATTTGGGTCCTGGCAAAAAGGAGGAAATCTTGCAAAGTCGTATTTTTGATATAAAAAATATCACTGACAATATGCAGGAAGGATTCATATATTTTAATAATAAGGGTGTTATAAAAATTATAAATGAGGCTGCAAAAAATATGTTAGGTCTAGATAAGGCAAATAATTTGGAAAATCTTTTTGACGATGATAATTATAAGCTTGCTTTAGAAGAAACTAAACTTTTAAGTAAGGGAAAAAATATAGATATAAAAGTTAAAGATAAAGATGTTAAACTTTTTATAGATCCAATATTTGACGGTCAGGGATTTTCATATATTATTCTTGCTATAGATAATTCAGAAAATAAGAGGGCAGAAATTATGAGAAGAGAATTTTCTGCCAATGTGACCCACGAACTTAAATCCCCTCTTACCTCTATAAATGGTTATGCAGAGCTTATAGCTACTGGATTCGCTAAAGACGAAGATATAGTAAATTTTGCACAAATTATTTATAAAGAAGGAAATAGACTACTAGCTATCATAGATGATATTTTAAAACTATCAAGACTTGATGAAAAAAACTTTGATCAAGGAAGATCTTATGTAAATGTTAGAGATGTTTGTGAATCTTGCATAAAAAAATTCCAGTATCTAACAGACGAAAAGTCTTTGGATATAGAAAATACTGTGGAGGATTTTTCTATCAAAACTCATGAAAGTCTTTTTGTAGACCTTGTTACCAATCTTTATGAAAATGCCATAAAGTATAATATAAAGGGTGGAAAGATATCCCTAACTTCAAAAAAAGAAGATAGTAAGTATTATCTTTCAATATCTGATACAGGAATAGGAATAAAAAAAGAGGATTTAGATAGGATTTTTGAGAGATTTTATGTTGTAGATAAGTCAAGAACAAGAACTATGAAGTCTACAGGATTGGGACTTTCTATAGTAAAACACATCTGTGACTACTTAGAATATGATATTAAAGTTACAAGCAAATATTGTGAAGGATCGACATTTACTATAATTATTAATGATTAGTTAAAGGATCGATCCTTTTTCATATTTAAATTTATATATATTGAAAAAATGTATGTAATTTGATAAAATTATATAAAATAAGTGTAGGAGGATTTATGAAAGTTAAAATTTGTCTAGGAGCTAGGTGTACCATGTTAGGTGCTGACGTGATACTTGATAGTATAGAAGATATTAAAGAAAACATTACAAAATACAAAAGTAAAGAGGAGGTAAAAGTAGAAGATATAGACATTGAAATTGTAAATTGTTTTGGATATTGCAAAAAAGATAAAAAACTTTCTCCAGTCGTAGAAGTGGATGATAAAGTATTTACAAATGCAAAATCTGAAATTCTCATGGAGTACATATTAGATAGAGCCTTTGAAAAGAACTTTGAAGAGTAGGAATTAATAATGAATGAGACATATATAAATATATTAAATATTAGGAGATTGGCTTTTGAACATATTGCAAAAATAGCATATGAAAATAGGCCTATTACAGATATTGCCACAGAAGTATATGACATATTGCCAGGAGAGCAGGCAAGCTATAGAGAAAATATTTTTAGAGAAAGAGCAGTAATGGGCGAAAGATTGAGAATGGGTTTAGGTCTGGATGCTAGAACTGCTGATAAAACAGAATCACTTACACAAGGATTGAAGGATAAAGATTATGATACAGTAGTTTATGAACCACCTTTAGTATCTGTTATAAAGATAGCTTGTGAAGCTTGTGAAGAAAACAAAGTAGAAGTTACAAATACTTGTAAGGCATGTATTGCCCATCCATGTGTTAATGTATGCCCTAAAAATGCTGTTACATATACTGCAAAAGGATCTATTATAGATCAAGATAAATGCATAAAATGTGGAAAATGTGTTGAGGCTTGTCCTTACAATGCCATTGTCCATAGAAAAAGACCTTGTGCACAAGCATGTGGAGTTAAAGCAATCAAGTCAGACGAATTGGGAAGAGCAGAAATAAGTGAAGAAAAATGTGTTGCTTGTGGAAGATGTATTACAGCTTGTCCTTTTGGTGCTATTTCAGATAAAACAGAAATATATCAATTAGTGAAAAAATTACAATCAGATAAAAAAGTATATGCTATAGTTGCTCCTTCTTTTGTAGGTCAATTTGGACCATTAGTTTCTCCAATCCAAATTAAAGAAGCTATAAGAAAATTAGGATTTGAGGATGTAATAGAAGTTGGACTTGGAGCTGATTTAACAACTTTAAACGAGGCTCACGAATACATAGAAAATGTACCTGATGAAAAAAAATTCATGGGAACTTCTTGTTGCTATTCTTGGAAATTAATGGTTAAGAAAAATTTCCCTGAAATAGATGACAACATATCAGAATCTTCAACACCAATGATTTATTCTGGAAAGCATATAAAGAAAATAGAACCTGATTCAAGTGTTTGCTTTATAGGACCTTGTATTTCTAAAAAATTGGAATCAAAAGTTACAGAAGTAGAAAAAGTTGTTGATTATGTAATAACCTATGAAGAATTAATGGGAATGTTCTTAGCAAAACATATTGAACCTGCAGAAATAGAAATTGAAGAAGAATGGATGGATGCATCAGAAACAGCAAGAAACTATGCTGTAAGTGGTGGAGTGGCAGAGGCTGTAAGAAGAAGAGTAAATGAAATTGATCCTGATAGGGAAGTTAAAATTGAAAAAGCAGAAGGACTTGCAAATTGCGTAAATTTAGCTAGAATGGCTAAACTTGGAAGAAAAGATGGACTTTTGCTTGAAGGTATGGCTTGTGTTGGTGGGTGTGTTGGAGGCCCAGGCACTCTTATTTCTCAAAAGAAAACTAAAAAAGCAGTTAATAATTTTGCTGAAGAATCAATCTTTAAATCTCCATATGATAATACAAAAATTCCAACCGAAGACAAACCTAATGACTAAAAATTATAAAAAAAGCTTCTGAATTTCAGAAGCTTTTAAAATGCTTATTTATTTTATTTCTTGTGAATCAAGATCTTCTTTGATAGCTTTAGCGAGAACTTTGATTTCTTCTAATTGTTTTTCCTTAACTGAAAAATTTATTTTTACATCTTCACCAATATAAGTGTGTTTACCTTTTTCTAAAATATCCTTACTTTGTTCTAGACTTTTACCAGCCCATGACCAGTTGTTGAGGAATGAGATATGTCTATTAGAGTATCCTGTTCCAACAAGCTCTCTAAGTAATGCATCCATCTTATGGTAGTTGTTTGCATTATAGTTTATTGGTGCTAATACTGTGTTAGAATATCTGTGACAGTCAGCAATAATGTAGGAGAAGTCTGTTTCGCTTACATCATAAATTTTTATATTATCTGTTCCCAAGTCAGCAAGCTCTTTTGCAAGTATATCTGCTGCAAGTTCTGTATTTCCGTACATAGATGCAAATACTATACAAACACCTTTTTCTTCTGGCTCAAATGATGCCCAATGATTATACTTATCCATTATAATAGAAATAGATTCTTCATCTTTATAAATAGGGCCATGTAATGGGAAAATAGCATTAATTGCAAGTCCATCAATTTTTTTGAAAGCATTCATAACCATTCTTCCGTGTTTACCAACTATATTTATATAATATCTTCTATTTTCTTCCATCCATCTTTCAGAGTGGATATATTTGCTTGCTTCCATGTGTCCTTCAAGAACATCAAAAGCACCAAAAGCATCTGCTGAGAATAAAAGACCTTCATCTAAAACATAAGTCATCATAACTTCTGGCCAGTGAACCATTGGAGTAAAGACAAATTTAAGAGTTCTAGCTCCTATGTTTAATTCATCTCCATCTTTAACCTCAATATACCTATCTACATATTTATCATTATAAAATTGTTCGAAAAATTTGAAAGTTTTTGCATTACCAACCATTTTACACTCTGGATATTTTTGTAAGACAAAGTCTATTGCTCCACAGTGATCAGGTTCCATATGTTGAACAACTAGATAATCAAGTTTTTCTTCTCCTAATATTCCTTCTATGTTTTCTAGATATTGTCTTGCAACAGATCCATCAACAGAATCCATGACAACATTTTTTTCATCTCTAATTAAAAAAGAGTTGTATGTAACACCATTAGTTAATGGAAACATATTCTCAAATCTTTTTAAACGTCTATCATTTGCTCCAACCCAGTAAATATCTTTGTAAACTTCTTTATAAAATTTCATTTATTCCTCCTTAAATTATTATTACAAAATAAACTTATGGAATTTGTTTGTTACATTATACCATTAATAAAATATAGAACTAGTTAAAAGTTAAAAAATAGTCAAATACTTTGTAGTTCAATTTACATTTAAAATATATACCCAATAATATATTCTATAAACTTATCTATAATAGATATATTAAAAAAATAAAAAAATTAAATGTTTAAAATTATATTATAATGGGGTGTATTATTTTAAGCTAAGTTATTACAGAATAAAGATAACGATTTTCATTATCATAGATTATTTAAAAAAACTTAGGGTATAAGATATATAAGTAATAATGACTATCAAATTATATTCAAAGAAACAAATTGAAATAATTATCATAGATCATAGAAAATCAGGAGGAAATAAATGACTTATAAAACAACAGATGCACAAGAACAATTTAGAAAGAAAGTTAGAGATTTTGCAGAGGAAAAGGTTAAACCTGTAGCCTTCCACCTTGATGAAACTGGAACTTTCCCAGAAGATATAGTTAAAGAAATGGGTGAACTTGGATTAATGGGTATTCCATTTGAAGAGGAATATGGTGGAGCAGGACTTTCAAATATTGAATATTCAATAGCAGTTGAAGAGTTATCTAGAGTAGATGGAGGTGTTGGTGTTATTCTTTCAGCACATACTTCTTTAGGATCATGGCCAATCTATAACTTTGGTACAGAAGAACAAAAGAAAAAATACTTAACTCCACTTGCAAAGGGTGAACATTTAGGTGGTTTTGGTTTAACAGAAGATAATGCAGGATCAGATGCTGCTGGAACAGAAACAACAGCTGTTCTAAAAGGTGATCATTATATTCTTAATGGTAAAAAGATTTTTATTACTAATGCACCAAAAGCAGACACTTATGTAGTATTTGCAGTTACAAAACCTGGTATAGGAACTCATGGTATTTCAGCATTTATAGTTGAAAAAGAATTTGAAGGTTTTTCTTGTTCAGAACCATATAATAAGCTAGGTATTAGATCTTCAGCAACAGCAGAACTTCACTTCAATAATGTAAAAGTTCCAAAAGAGAACTTATTAGGCAAAGAAGGAGAAGGATTTAAGATTGCTATGGCAACACTTGATGGTGGTAGAATAGGTATTGCATCACAAGCACTAGGTATTGGTCAAGGAGCTTTTGAATCTGCTCTTAACTATGCTAAACAAAGAGAACAGTTTGGTAAACCTATTGCTTTCTTACAAGCAAACCAATTCAAATTAGCCGACATGGCAACTAATTTAAGAGCTGCAAGATTAATGATTTACTCAGCAGCTGAACTTAAAAATGAACACGTTAAAACTTATGGTAGAGAAGCAGCCATGGCAAAACAATTCGCATCTGACCTTGCAGAAAAAATAACAACTGAAGCTGTACAAATATATGGTGGATCAGGATTTATTAAGGGTGTTGACGTAGAAAGATTCTACAGAGACTCTAAAATCACTCAAATTTATGAAGGAACCAACGAGATAATGAGAGTTGTAGTTGGTAGTTATGTAGTAGGAAAACCTCCAAAGAAAGAAAAGTCTGAAAAACCAAAGAAAAAATTACCAACAACTGGTGAAAGAAAAAATGAAATCTTTAAAGGTGATCCAAAAGAAGCAGCTAAGAAATTAGTAGAAGCTTTAAAAGCAGATGGATATACATTTGATAAAGAAGTTGACATCAATGAACCTGTAACAGAAGCAGATAGAGTAGTATCTGCCGGTATGGGTATTGGAGAAGAAGTCAATATGGAATTAGTTAAAAAACTAGCTGAGAAAACAGGTTCAGCTATTGGAGGATCAAGACCAATAGCAGAAGTAAGAAAATATATTCCATTAAATAGATATGTTGGAACTAGTGGACAAAAATTCAATGGTTCTTTATACTTTGCTGTAGGTATATCAGGAGCTATTCAACATTTAGTAGGGATTAAAGACGCTAAAACAATTGTTGCTATAAATAATTCTGAATCAGCAAAAATCTTTGAAAACGCTGATTATGGTATAGTTGGAGACTTTAGAGACGTAGTTCCAGCAATTATTGAAGAATTAGAAAAATAAGATATTTTATACCTTAACAAAAGAGTGTGCTACAAAATTTGTAGCATGCTCTTTTTTCTAATATTTATTGAAAGTAATACTAACTGTTTATAAAAATTATGTCTACATAATTTATCAAAATATTTATAAAAATTATAAAAAAATATAATAATAAAATAACTTGACAAGAAAACCTTTTAGGATTAAAATAGGTTCAGAATATAAAACATTTAGGAGGATAAGAAATGCTTTTTAAAACTACAGCTGAACACGAAGCTCTACGTAAAAAAGTAAGGACTTTTGCAGAAGAAAAAGTTAAACCTATAGCTTTTGAGCTTGATCAAAATAATCAGTTTCCTGATGATATCGTTAAAGAAATGGGTGAAATGGGACTTATGGGTATACCATATCCTAAGGAATACGGTGGAGCAGGACTTGATGTAATATCTTATGCTATTACAGTAGAAGAGCTATCAAGAGTAGATGGTGGGGTCGGAGTTATTTGCTCAGCTCACACATCTTTAGGTTCATGGCCAATTTATGCTTTCGGTACAGAAGAACAAAAACAAAAATACTTAGTACCTTTAGCAAAGGGTGAAAAAATTGGTGCTTTTGGTCTTACAGAAGAAAACGCTGGTTCAGATGCTGGTGGAACAGAAACAACAGCAGTATTAGATGGAGATCATTATATACTTAATGGTAAAAAAATCTTTATAACTAATGCACCAAAAGCAGATACTTATGTAGTAATGGCAGTTACAACTCCTGGTATTGGAACACATGGAATATCAGCCTTTATAGTTGAAAAAAATTTTGAAGGTTTTACCTTCTCAGATCACTATGACAAGCTAGGTATTAGATCATCATCAACAGCAGAACTTCACTTCGATAATGTTAAAGTTCCAAAAGAAAACTTACTAGGAAGAGAAGGTCAAGGATTTAAGATTGCTATGGCAACGCTTGATGGTGGTAGAATTGGTATCGCATCACAAGCTTTGGGTATAGGACAAGGGGCTTACGAATCTTCCTTAGCATATGCTAAAGAACGTGAACAATTTGGTATGCCAATAGCTCATTTACAAAAGAATACATTCAAACTTGCCGATATGGCAACTTACTTACATGGTGCTAGACTTATGATTTATGAAGCAGCTGAATTAAAACAAAATCATGAAAGATATTCAGCAGAAGCTGCAATGGCAAAACAAGTTGCATCAGATCTTGCTATGCAAATAACTACTGAAGCAATCCAACTTTACGGTGGATCAGGATACATCAAAGGTGTAGATGTAGAAAGATTCTTCAGAGATGCTAAGATTACACAAATCTACGAAGGTACTAATGAAATAATGAGAGTAGTAGTTGGTGCTAATACAGTTGGACGTGCTCCAAAGGTGAAAGCTGTTGGTGGTAAAAAAGGTGCTGGCCCAATTGCAGGAGAAAGAAAGAAAGAAATCTTTGAAGGAGATCCAAAAGAAGCTGTTAAAAAATTAGTTGCAGCACTTAAAAAAGATGGATATGACTTCACTGTTGGAATAGATCCAAATACTCCAATCCCAGAATCACAAAGAATAGTTGTTGCTGGACGTGGTATAGGTGAAAAAGAAAATATGAAATATATTGAAGATCTTGCTTATCAAGCAGGAGCAGCTATTTCATCATCAAGACCAGTTGCAGAAGTTTTAAAATATGTTCCACTTGATAGATACGTTGGTATGTCAGGTCAAACATTTAAAGGAAACTTATATATTGGTGTAGGTGTTTCTGGAGCAGGACAACACTTAAAAGGTATTAAAGATGCTTCTACTATTGTTGCAATTAACAATAGTAAAAATGCGCCAATATTTGCAAATGCAGACTATGGTATAGTTGGTGATTTTAAAGATGTTCTACCATTATTAATCAAAGAACTTGACAATGGAGAAGAGAAGAAACCAGCTCCAAAGATGAAAAAAATTAAAAGAAGTAAACCAAGAAAAATGGCTCCAAAAGAAGATATCTACGTAGATGAAGGAAGTGGATATGAATATAATCCTGAATTAGGTGATCCAACACAAGGTATAGAGCCAGGAACTCCATTTGATAAATTGCCAGATTCATGGGTATCTCCAACATCAGGTGAAGCAAAAGATAAATTTATCAAAGTAGAATTCCCAGATGATAGAAAGTAGCAGGAGGAAATAATGTATACAGTTAGAAAAGTTACAGACGATTTATACTATGTAGGTGGCGACGATAGAAGACTTGCCCTATTTGAAAATATATTTCCAATCCCAGAAGGAGTTTCTTACAATTCATACTTATTAATGGATGAAAAAACTGTATTAATAGATGCAGTTG
>JBQDYR010000040.1:6856-14601 GCA_052105355.1 Anaerococcus sp. | reverse complement strand
AGCTGGAATTTTGCCAGGTGTTATTTTAGGAATATTATTAATGATTTACTCATATATAATTGCTAGAAGGTATGACTATCCAGTAGGCAATAAGTTTAATTTTGAAGTTTTCTTAAAAGCTTTTGTAGATTCTTTATGGGGATTATTTTCTATAGTAATAGTAGTTATAGGGGTAACTACTGGATTTATTACTGCCACTGAATCTGCAGCCATAGCTTGTATTTGGTCTTTCATAGTTTCAGTATTTATATATAAAGAGATGAATATCAAAGATATAATTAAAGTTGTTACAAATTCAGCTAGAACAATTTCTATGATTATTTTATTGATAGCAACTTCAAATGCTTTCGGCTGGTTACTTGCTTACTTAAAAGTTCCTGCTATGGTTTCATCAAGTATTTATGGTATATCAACAAATCCTATAATAATTTTATTAATGATTAATTTTTTACTATTAATATTGGGAACTTTGATGGATATGTCTCCAGTTATCTTAATAGCAACGCCTATACTCCTTCCAATTGCAACTTCAATTGGTGTTGATCCAGTACAATTTGGTGTTATTTTAATCTTGAACTTAGGAATAGGTTTAATAACTCCTCCAGTAGGGGCTACATTATTCCTCGGTTCTGCAGTAAGTAACATAAGTTTTGAAAAATTAGCAGTGAGTATGAAATATATATATATAATAATGATAGTAGTATTATTATTAATAACATTTGTACCACAAATTTCATTATTATTTGTATGATAGATTAAACGAAAAAATAATAAGACAGACCCATATAATTTAGGGTTTGTCTTATTTTATTAAAATAATAATGCTCTTGTTGTTTGAATATAAAATCACTAAATAGACTTTCAAGTTAAATGGGAAATTAAGAATATATAAAAGTATTAACTTGGTTTTCTTATTATTTCTCATATAAAATAACAATATTATATGAAAATAGAGAATCTACTCTAATCATATATTTTAAATGATAAATCTTATTTTCAATAAAAAACTGACCTTTAAAAATTGAATCTATGTTCAACTCTTAAAAGTCAGTATATTATCTAAATTATTTTATACTTCTACAGGATTGTATTCTTCATTTTCTTTTCTTTTACCATTTAAGTAGCGATTATAAATTATTGATATTATAACTATTAAGGATCCTGTAATATCTGTCAATGTTGCTGGGTGGATAAGCATTAGTCCACCAAATACTATAGCCAAACGATTAATCATTTTCATATCTGTAAATAAGTAACCTTCGAGTCCTGCAGCTACTCCAAATATTCCTATCAGTGAAGTTATAGATATTCTGATAACTTCTATGGTATTTGTATCAATTAAAAGCATGGATGGGCTGTAGGCAAAGATATATGGAACTATGAATGCTGCTATAGCAAGTTTGGATGCATTAATAGCTGTTTTCATAGGTTTGGAATCTGCTATTGCAGATCCAGCATAGGCTGCAAGTGCAACTGGTGGTGTAATATCTGCTACTATTCCAAAGTAAAATACGAAAAAGTGACTTGCAATAAGTGGTACTCCCATACGGATAAGTATTGGGGCAGTGGTTGCTGCCATGATACAGTAATTGGCTGTTGTTGGAACTCCCATACCAAGAATTATACAACAGAACATAGTTAAAACGAGGGCTATAAATAGCTTATCACCTGCAAGTGCAACTATTGCATTTATTAACTCGTTTGCAAGGCCTGTCATAGTAATTGAACCTGAGATTATTCCTGCTATAGCACAAGCTGCTGCTACTGTTATAGATGATTGAGCACCTTTGGCTAAGGCATCTATAATCTTATTAAAACTCATCCTTGTATCTTTATTAAAGATTGATACTCCTATAGATAAAAGTATGGCAAGTGCTGCGGCTTTTTGCATAGTCATATAGTTTCCAGAAACCCATACTACAAGTGCAATCAATGGGATTAATAAGTAGGTCTTTTTGATAAGACTTTTCATTTTAGGTAATTTATCTACTTCAATTCCTTTTAGATTAAGTCTTTTGGCTTCCAAGTGGACTGATATAAATATACCTGCAAAGTAAAGGGCTGCTGGTAGGATCGCTCTTGATATTATATCTGCATAAGGAACTCCTACAAAGTCTGCCATAAGAAAGGCTGCTGCTCCCATTATTGGCGGCATGATTTGGCCTCCAGTAGAGGCTGATGCTTCTACAGCTCCTGCAAACTCGGGTTCATATCCTGTTTTTTTCATCATTGGAATGGTTACTGATCCAGTAGTTACTGTATTACCTACAGATGATCCTGAAACCATACCACAAAGGGCTGATGATATTACAGCTACCTTGGCTGGTCCTCCGGCAAACTTTCCTGCTATTGCATTGGAAAGGTCTATAAAGAATTGAGATATTCCAGTTTTTTCAAGAAAGGCTCCAAAGATTATAAATACTACTATAAATTTTGAAGCTACGTTAATTGGAGTTGAGAAAATTCCTTCTTTTGTATAAAAGAGATTTCTTACCAAATATTTTACTCTTCCTAAAAATTCTGGATTTGTTAATCCAAAAGCTAAGGCATAGATTATAAAAAAGCTTGCAACTACAAGGATAGGAAGACCTACACATCTACGTGCAAGTTCAAAGAGGGAAATTATGGCTATTATACCAATAATAATTTGCACAGGTGTAAATCTTGTTCCTTGGTTTATTATTGTATTTGCATTAAAGGTGTAGTAAAAAAAGGTTCCCGACCCTACTAGCATGAGTATAATATCAGCAATAGGCATATGGTTTTCTTTATGTACTCCCTTTTTTGCTGGATAAAGTAAGTAACCTAATAGGACTATCATTCCCAAAAAGGATGTTAATCTTATTTCTTCTAAAAATGTAGCAAATAAAGTTACATAGATACAGTAGAGTGAAAAAAGTGCCAAGAGTGTTTTAATGATTTTATCATACTTACCCGTCCAATGACGGATGTTGGATTCCAGGTCATATTTTTTCATTACTGCATCCAAATCAATATTTTTAGTTTTTGATTTGTCATTAGTAGTTTTCATCTTTTCCTCCTAGTCCAAAGTATTAACTTTAATTCCGTGTTCTTCAAAGTATTTGCCTGCTCCCTTATGATAAGGAACGGTGGAAATACCAGAGGCATTTTCCAAAGTTAATTCTTCTGCCTTGGCATTTTCTTTTTTAATTTCATCTATATGGTCAAAGATTGCAGCAGTAAGTTTATAAACATCATCTTCTGAAGCATTCTTATCTACTACTAGAGTTGCTTGAACTGCTATAGTTTCTATATCTTCATCTTGTTTAGGATAGGTTCCCTTTTCTATTACAATAGGGGTATAAAAAGGATTATTTTTAATTATATTATCCCTATATTCTCCATCAATATTTACAAGTCTTACTCCGTTAGTAGTTGCAAGTTCTGTAATAGCAGTTGTTGGTGCTCCTGCAACTATAAAGGCTGCATCAATTTTTCCATCTTTTAAGGATTCTTTTGAATCTTCAAATGATTGGTATTGAGGTTTTATATCATCAAGAGTAATATCTGCACTCTCCAAAACATCCATAGCATTAAAGTAGGCTCCAGAGCCTGCTTGGCCTACGGATACGCTTTTTCCTTTTAAATCAGAAACCTCATTTATAGAATCATCCATGGTTATTAGTTGAACAGTTTCTGCATATAGGGCAGCTACAGTTCTAAAATCATCTACTTTACCATCTTTTTCAAAAGACCTAGCACCTTCCCAGGCATAGGTCATAACATCGGATTGACTAAGGCCCATCTGGAAGTCACCATCCTGCATGGATTGTAAATTTACCTTAGATCCTCCTGTGGATACAGCAGTTACCCTAATATCAGCATATTTTTTAAAATATTGGGCTAAAACTCCCCCATAGGAATAGTAGGTTCCAGCAGTACCGCCAGTACCAAACATCATTCTATTTTGATTTTCTGAGCAAGAAGTTAATCCTATTGTCAAAATCAATGATAGAAATAGTGTTATTATACTTTTTAACTTATTTTTCATTGTGACCTCCATAATATTTAAAATATATAAATCATAAGTATGTAATATATTTTATATTATAATAAAAATAAAGTCAATATCTTAAGACGTTAAGTTATAAAAGTTATAAAAAAATATTTTTCAAAGAGACTTACTTTTGACAAGTATAAATTATGATGATATCTTAATTTTAATACAAAGATTGGAGCAAAAAATATATGGAAAATTTTAGAAAAGATCAACTTTTACAAATACTAGAAGACCTACTTTTAATCTATTCTCCTAGCAAAAATGAAAAATAACTTGGAGACTACATTATAAACTTTATGAAATCATTGGGAGCAAAAATCTATTTGGATAAATCTTTTGAATCTTATGGAGGGAATTGTCCTACAATTTTTGCAAAAATTAAGGGGAATTTACCTGGAGAAGGGCTTACTTTTTCAGCTCATATGGATGTTGTAGAACCAAATGAGGGTTTAAAAATAATAAAAGATAAAAATATTTGGAAGTCTGATGGAAATACTACTCTTGGCGGAGATGATAAGGCAGGTCTTGCATCTATTCTTTATGCCATAAAATATATAGTAGAAAATGAAAAAGAGTACACTGATATTTTTGCTATCTTTACTCCAGGAGAGGAGGCAGGGATGCTTGGAGCTAAATCCATAGATTGGAATGAGGTTTATAAGCACATAGACCCATCTAAAAATATGATAGTCTTAGACAATGCAGGAGATGCAAAGTACATCGCCCACCAAGCTCCAACTTCTTATAAATATTTAATAGAAATATTTGGAAAATCAGCTCATGCTGGTATAGAACCTGAAGAAGGTGTATCTGCTATAAAGATTTTATCTCATATAATTTCTGAAATGAACAATGGAAGAATTGATGATTTGACAACTGCAAATATTTCAAAAATTTCATCAGATTTTCCAACTAATGTAGTTCCAGATTATGCTTTAGCTAAGGGAGAGATTAGGTCTCATAGTAAAAAGAAAGTAGAAGAAATTTTAAAATCCTATGAAATTCTTTGTAAAGAAGCTTGTGAGGACTTTTCTGCTAGGTATAAGTTTATATGTAAACAAGATTATCCTCTCTTAAAATCTACCGATAATCTTTATTTTGCCAAAGAATTCCAAAAAATTTATAAAGATTTGGGAGTTGATGCCAAACTCCAAATAATAGGTGGAGGATCTGATGCTAATTTTTTTGCCAAAGAAGGCTTTAATTCTATTATTATAGGTGTTGGAATGCAAAAGGTTCATACTAAAGAAGAATATCTAGAAATAGACCAACTTGTTATTACAAGTAAGGCTATTATAAAATATTTAAAGAAAAATTAATATAAATGTTTAGAATTAGTTTTGCTGGGTAATATACTAATAAGATAAAGAAAATTCTTTATCAACTGGCACCAATTAAAAAAACAAAAGAAAATTTAATAAAACTAAGTAATTCTATATAGCAATATATTTATTAAGTATATGACCTAAAATTAAAGATTGGAAACCCAATAGAGCAAAATGGGGTTTGGATTAAAAATTAAGCTAGGAAGTAGAAATAAAATAAGTAGTAGTAAAATTTATAGGGAAAAAAGATTTGAGTGTTTGAAAAATTTGTAAGTTTTACAAAATCGAAACATTAGAAACAATGAAGAAGTGGTGGTAATCGTGTAAAAATTTTAGTCATCTGACATTCTTCAAGAAAAAGATATATTCAAACCTAGAAGATTTAACTTAGAGTAGAGATGGAACTAGTCTTAGTTTTCAAAATAGAAAGTTAAGAGAAGACAAATAAAGTTTTAAAGTGATAGACAAAGAATATACAAGTGAATAGAAAGGACCTACAAGCGTGATTGAACCTAAATCGATAGCTGGTGCCAGTAAATAAAAATCGACTTGAAGATTAAAACTACAAGTCGATTTTTTATTTTGTCTATTTATTCATTTTTATATCGTCTTTGATAAAAGTGCCTTCTTTGACTTCTCTATAAGCTGTATCTAGTTCTTCTTGAGTATTCATGACAATTGGTCCTGGAGTCCAAGCAATTTCTTCGTCAAATCTTCTTGATATAAATACAAGGATAGAAACTTCCTCCTTAGATTTATTCTCTATAAGGAGTTTATCACCACCAAGTTCGGTAATACCTGCTGTAAAGTGGGGAATTTTCTCACCTTCAACATATGCCTCTCCAATCAAGGCAAATAAGGTAATGGAGTCATCATCTTTTACATCAAGCTCAAATTTAGAATCTGGATCAATATGAACATCCAAGTAAGTTACAGGTACATGTTTAGATTGATATCCCTCATGTTCTTTATAGTTTCCTGCCAAAAGTCTTACATATCCGCCATCAAATTTAATCTCTTCTATTTCTTCACTTGATATAGCCTTGTATTCTGGTTTTACCCACTTATTTTTCTTAGAAAGATTTAGCCAAAGTTGAACGCCAAAAAGTCTAGGTCTTTCAGGTAGCATTTCCTCATGGAAAATACCAGACCCAGAAGTCATCCATTGGACACCACCAGAGTCTACAGCATCCTCATTACCTAGAGAATCTTTGTGAACCATGGTTCCTTCATATACATAAGAAATAGTTTCTATACCCCTATGTGGATGCATAGGAAAACCAGGCTTATAAAGCTCATAGTCTGTTGTATCAAATGCGTCTAAGAGTAATAAAGGATCAGTATCATACATTGTCTCTCTTGATAAAACATTGGTTAGATGAACACCTGCACCATCTACACCCTTTTTACCTTTTTCTATTCTTTTAATTTTTCTATTCATTTTCCACCTCTTATATTCTTACTTTTTTTCTTTCTTTATATATTCACTAATATAAATAGATACTAGTAAAACAAAACTTAAAATAAAATGAAAAATAATTATAGAATCTACTTTATTAACAAATAAGTAAATAATATTAAAGAAATGCACCAATATAGCTATTAGTAATAACAATTGACTTAGTTTCTCCATTTTCATCTAATCACTACCCCGTATAAGATTTCTATTACTTAGATTATAAGTATTTCCTTCTCTATCTATATTTGCCCGTAATAAAGCTATTTCAAACAATAATCTATTTTGAAATTTATTAAACTATATTATATAGAAAGTAAAACAAAAGAATTAGACCTAAAATATTAAAAAAGTAAAAATATAATTTCCTAGTCTTATGGTGAAAAAACTTCATTCCTATAAGCCCTCCAAGGCTTCCACCCAAAAGTCCCATAGTAATGAGAAAAATTTCCTTTATTCTCCATTTTTTTCTTCTAGCACGTGATTTATCTATGCCATAAAAAATGAAAGTTATTAAATTTAAGATTAGTATTATTATATAAAGATTTAAGTTTTTCATAGGGATATCATACCATAAGAGGAGTATTCTTTTAATGATTTATGAGATAAGTATAGATATAATAAAATAAATATTAAAATATTTAAAAAACTTTAAAAAATTTGTTTAGAATCAATTTTGCTGGGTATATAAAGAATAACAGAAGATGAGATGAAAAAAATTAACCAGTCATCAAGTAAGCTTCTGTAATAGCTCACTGGTACATGCTAGTATTGAAATAGGAAAGTCTAACGATTTAGATAAGCTCAATAGTGAAATTTAGTAAATGTTTATCAAGATTTAAAATTTGTAATAAGATTACCAAGTAAACAGATTTAAGAAAGACCTAAAGTTAAATACTAGGCTAAAGAATATCTATAGTTATAGATATAAGTTAATCAGACA
>JBQDYR010000040.1:0-6846 GCA_052105355.1 Anaerococcus sp. | reverse complement strand
TGACTCAAGTGTAAAAAATATTTACATCAGAAAGATATAAAAAGAAAGGTACAAGTCCAATGTACAAATAGTACCCGTCCGAGCAGGATAATTGCAAGATAGGGTTATAAATAATTATATAGTTTTAATATCAATTTTAAATCGAAAATTTATTCGGGTAGGAGAAAGACTTACAAAAGAAGTAGATTTAATAAAAGAATTAAAGCAATGATAGAAAATGAATCGTAAAGAAGATTCAAGGGAAAACTAGTGGAATAATTGTATATGGACAATACAGCTAGTTATATATAGACTTTTTGAAGTCAGGAAAGGAATAGAAAAGAGTGATAGAACCTAAAAGTTTTTCATGTACTGGTGAAGCTATAAAATAAAGTCGACTGAAATGTAAAGAAATTTTAGTCGACTTTTAATTTGCAAAAATTTATTATTTCAAACTTAATGAGTTTAAAGTTAGAATTAAGGAACAAAGAATATTGTACATATTAGTAAAATAACCATATAACTTTTATAATAAAAAAAGGAGACAAAGATGAGTTTACATTTTTCAAAAGAAGATATAACCAAGATGAACTGTGATGCTATCGTAAATGCTGCCAATACCAACCTTCTTATGGGAGGAGGAGTTTGTGGAGCAATTTTTAGAGCGGCAGGTAGAGAAGAACTTCAATCAGCTTGTGATAAACTATCGCCAGTAGAAACAGGACAGGCAGTAATAACCCCAGGATTTGATCTAAAAGCAAAATATATTATCCATACTCCAGGTCCTATTTATAATTTAAAAGACATAAAAGAATCAAAAGATCTTTTAAGAGACTCTTATATAAACTCTTTAAAACTTGCCAAAGAAAATAATATAAGAAGTCTAGCCTTCCCTCTCATATCTAGTGGAATCTATGGATATCCCAAAAAAGAAGCTTTTGAAATAGGAAAAAATGCAATTCTTGATTTCTTAAAGGATAATGATATGGAAGTTTTTTTGGTTCTTTTTGGAGATGATTATGAAACTTTACTCAAAAATATTTAATTAATAAAGCATATTGCTACTAGTAGAATATAAAGAGAGTTTAAAATTGACTTATAATATATAAGAAAATTTAGTATAGAAATTTTTTACAAGTAAAGTATAATCTACCTAGAAAATTAAGGAGATATTATGGGATTATTTAATTTATTTACATCTTTCGATATAGATAAAAGTATAAAAGAATTTGAAAAAACTAAAGATGCAGTTTTAATCGATGTAAGAGAAAAAGACGAATACGAAGGCGGACATATTCCTCAAGCTATAAATATTCCACTTTCAAATATTGAAGAAGTTGAAAAAATAATAAAAGATAAAGAAAAACAAATTTTTATCTATTGTTTGAGTGGTGCTAGAAGTGGTAAAGCAGAAAAGTTTCTTAGAGATAAGGGATATAAGAATATTGAGAATATCGGTGGTATAATGGATTATACAGGAGATATTGAATAAGAATTTTAACAGCAAGTTTATTGCTGTTTTATTTTTATAAAGATTAATATTTCATAGTAAGCAAATACTTTCAAATTTCAGATATTCTTAAATTGGGTATATATATTTTAAATTAATTTTAATATTTTTAATTTGGAGGTGAATCATGTCATTTAGTGATAAGTTGGTATTTTTCAGGTCGAGATATGGACTTACTAAGAACGAACTAGGAGAAAGAATGGGGCTTTCAAGTAAGATTATATCTGACTGGGAAAAAGGCAAAGCCTTACCAAAAGAAGAAGAGTATGAAAAACTTTCTAAAATATTTGGTATAAAGAAGGAATTTTTTATAGATGAAAAATTAAATTATAAAGACATAGAAAACTTTAACAAAGATGAATATTGGGGGATAGAGCTTACTAGACTTGATTGTGAGAATTACATAGAAAATACTAAAGAATACTCACGATCATTATCAAAAGCACTATATAGCATTTTAACCATACCTATAGCTTTAATCTTTATTAATACCTTTCCTATGGTTACAAATAGTTCAATTTCAGATAGAACTATGTTACTTTTAAAAATAGGTTCAGTTACTATATTTTTACTTTTGGGACTTTTTTACGTTTTTCTTGCAAAAAAGAAAAGAAAGAAATATGTCTTTGTTGATAATGGTATGATGTACTTTTTAAGAAGAGATGATAGGGTTTATGTGGAAAATGTACTAGATCAAGAAAAGCCAAAAAGTCTACAGAAAATTATTTTTGGATTTATTTTTATAGTCCTAGTAGCTATTATCACACTTAACTATAATAGATTATTTCTTAAGTTTGGAGAAAATGCAAAATTTATAATACCAATTGTGATAGTTCCTCTTATTAATTATGGGCTTAACTTTATTTTAAATGATAGTCTAAGGCTTTATAACCTAAAAAAACTTATCAAAAATCAAAATTCTTATAATTTTAATGATAAGAATTTATAAGATAATATAGTTTATAAAAAATTTTAATAAAGGTAATTTTTTAGCTAGAGTTTTCTCTAGCTAATTTATATATTAATAGAAGAAAGGATAATTTTCATTGAGAAAAAAACTAAAAAGTAAAAAGTATGTACTTGGACTTGTAGGTATTATAATAATTTTACTTTTATATTTTTACGGCTTTAGAAAAGATATTAAACCTAACAAGACTTTATATAATGTAACAAGTGGTGAGAGGATAGATTTTATAAAAAATCCTGATGATTATGATGAGGATAATATAATGAAACTTCTTGATAAAAAAACTTTTGAGCTTTCTTCAGATAAGAATGAAGATGCTTATTGTAAAATAGTATTTACTTCTGATGAAGGAGATTTTGATGGAGAGTTTTTGGATCAAAAGGATAAAACAAAGATATATTCTAATTTTAAGGGGAAACTTGAGCCTATAAAAAAGCTTGATAAGTTAACATATAAAATTGAAGTTTCCAAAATTGATCTAATGGATAGCGGTTTTTCTAATGATAAGAAAGATCAAGACTTGGTTTATGTTTTTCCTAATCATTTTAGAGAGAAAAACCAGTTTATATTAAGATTTCCTAATACCAAGATTTATAGTTTAATAGATGGTTATGAAAAATATGACTTCCAAAATATTGTTACAGATACTTTAAATGTATTTACTCTAGAAACTGGTGGTTATGTCTACTATGAAAAGGTTAATTAGTACACAAGGGGTGTTTATATGAAATTTATTCATAATTTACTAGCTTTTTTGTTCTTTGCTCTTGGAGCAATTGGGGCTTTTTTACCCGTCTTACCAACTGTACCTTTTTTGCTACTGGCATCATTTTTCTTCTCAAAAGGGTCTGAAAGATTTAACAAGTGGTTTACTAATACAAAAATCTATAAAAAACATTTAGAAGATTTTATAGAAAATAAAGAAATGACTTTACGAAGAAAGTTGAGTATTACAATACCAGTTTCAATAATGTTGCTAATCGTATTTTTTAAATCAAATAATTTGCATCTTAGAATAGCTCTGATATTAATCTTGATTTTTAAAGATTTGTATTTTATATTCAGGATCAAAACTGTAAAAGCACCTAGTAAAAGTAGAGAGTAGTTAGTAATATATTGATTGTGATTATGGAAAATTTCATAAAATACTTTTAATATTATTTAGTTTAGTTTCAAGAGGAAAGGTTTAATTGGGTAATTTTCTTTATTTTATTTTTTAGGTATAGTAATCACATGAAGAGAAAATATATACAAGTAGATGGCCTAAAAGTAAGGCTTGATAAAAGAAAAAACTATAAAAATATAAAAATTAAGGTAATACCACCTTATGGAGAAATTGCAGCTTCGTGTCCAGAATATATTACTGATAAGATGATAAAAGCTTTTATAAGAAAAAATATAAAATCTATAAGGCGTACTATAGAAAAACAAAAAGAAATCTATGGGGATAGGATAGAGACCTATGAAGACGGATCTAGAATAAAAGTTTTAGGTAAAGATTTTTATCTTAATATTGTTAAAGGGTCTAAAAATGAAGGAAAATTTAATGGTAATGATATAGTTTTAGCTTTAAAAAATTCTAATGATAAAGACCTTATTAAAAAAGAGCTTGATAAACTTTTAAGAAATTATCTTAGAAAAAATACTGATTTTTTTATAAGAAAATATACTAAAGAAATGAATATTGATATAGAGGGATTTTCTATAAGGAAGATGAAGACTAAGTGGGGGACATGAAATATCAGCTCGATTGCCTTGAATATATAGTAGTTCATGAATTATGTCATCTGATAGAGAAAAATCATGGAAAAGAATTTTATAAACTTGTAGAAAAATATTACCCTTCTTACAAAGAAATAGAAGAATTTTTGGATAAGCAAATAATTGTTAGTTAAAAAAGAAGAGAGGTAATCCATTTTGGATAACCTCTCTTTTATAATTCTTATTTTATTTTAGTACCAACCATTATTGTTCCAGAATGTAAGGGCATTTTCCCAAGATCCATATCTTTGAGCTACATAGTTATCAGCAACTCTTTCTTGGTTAGCTGGTGAATAGTCACCGTTTAGATAAGATGAAGATAGTTGATAACGTCCAATGTATTGACCATTTCTTGCATTGTAAGATCCACCAGATTCTCTTTGTGCTATGATTTCTTTAGCGCTTGAGCTTGATCCTACATATGATGTGTTATTGTTATATGATGTATTATTGTTGGATGATGTATTATTAGTGTAGGTTTTAGCTGGTGCTTTGTAGGTATTGTTGTTTGAATAAGTTTTTGTATTAGATGACTTATAGTTTGTAGCTGCAACTTGTTGTGTATGTTTTTGTGCAACTTTAACTTCTTTAAGATCTAAGTTTGGTGCGTATAGGTAACCTTCTTTTCCTTCAAATCTTACTTTGTAGTAGTTATTTTTAGCAGGAGATAGAACTTCTACTTTGTCACCTTTTTTAAGAACTTTTAATATTTTAGAGTTTATATTATCTTCTTCTCTAAAGTTTGAAGCAGATGTTACTTCTGTTTCTTCAATTATTTTAAACCAAGGAGCACCAACATAGGCTTCTTCTCCATCAAATTCAATTTTTAACCAAGTTCCACCGTTATTTTTAACAGTTTCTTTGATTTCATATTCTTTTGTATCATCTATTTGTCCTAAAAGATTGTTACCTAATGAAGCCTCACTTCTAACATTAACTGATGTTGCTTTTTCTTCATTAAGTTTTGCTTTTGAAGCTTCAGCAGTTTTTCCAAAAGAAAAGATGCTTGGAAGAACTATTGCAGCAACTAAAGCGTATTTATTTATATTTTTCATTTAATTACCTTTCTTTTTCAAAAAATTAATTATTTTGTAACACTTTATCTATTTTAAACCTTAAAATCGGTCGTTTTTGTTACAATGGTTACAAAATGTTTACATACTTTATGTTCACAGTTGTTATAATACAGTTAAATTGTGTGGAAATTATGAAGAAAAATGTGGCTTTTATCTATTTAATGTAAAAACTTGTAAAATCAAGCACAATTTATGATTAGTGAGATCATTTAAACTTACTATAGGAAAAAATTATAAATAATGTATTTTCTTGTATTTTTCTATAGATATAATATAATAAAGATATAATAATCTTAAAAATAACATTAAATTAATAGTCTTAAAATAATATTAAATTAAATACATATGAAGACAGGGGAATTAATAATGAGATTAAGAAAAAAAGTTTTACTAGCTGCACTGGCTGTTACACTGACATCTACAAATCTTTTTGCTGAAGATATTTCTTTTGCTGCAGAAGAATCTTCAACCGAAACTTTGCAAGTTGAGAGTGGAGAAGTTGATACAAAGATATCTCAAGAAGTGGTTAGTGAAGATTCAACAACTGAAAAAAATTTACAATTAACTTCACAGCTAGATAATGAATATACTATAGATCAGATAAAAGGTATGGTGGAAGTTCTAAAAGATGATTTAAAAATACTATTATATAATAGTGAACTTGAAAATTCATCCGATAACAATTCTACTGAAGTTCTTGATAATCTTAGTATTTACAAAGATGCTTATAAATCTTTACTAGATTTAGAAGAAGATAAAAATAAAGAAGACTCTGTTAATTACCAAGATTCACTTATTAGTGTATATTCTATAAAAGATAAATTGCAAAGTGATAAAATGAAATTAGAGAATGCTTTGGATGAAAATTTAGAAAATAATGATCTTGAAAAGAAAGCTCTGATAGATATAAAAGAAAATCTAATATCTATCTTAGGTACTTTAGAAAATGTAAAAGTTAAATCAGTAGATGATACTGAAGTTCTTGATTCAATAAATGAGGGAGAACAATATAAACAATACTTGAAAGAAAAAAATGTTTTAAAAGAAGAGGTCAATTCATTAGCTACAAAGATTGAAGATAATGAAGATCGTATTGAGTATTTGCAAGAAGAGGATAAAAAACAAGTTAAATCAGATTTAGAAATTGTTAAAAATCTTTTAGCTGAAGGTAATCCAACACTTGATGAACTTCAAAATTCTAAAGATAAATTAATTCTTATATCGGAAAATCTTGATAAAATATCTAATCCTATAGATAGTAAAGAAATTCTTTCAAAAAAAATAGATGAACTTAAAGTAAAGATTAATGATAATACAAAGTATCTTTCAAAAAAATTCTATGATCAATCTATTTTAGATATAGATAATATTGATAAAGAAATGGCAAATGCTAATCAAGATAAATTAAATCAATATCTAAAAGATTTAACTTTAATAGATCAAAATATAGATAGAATTATAGAAAAAGTTTCTGTTCTTGATTTATCAAAAATTCGAAAAGAAATTGAAAAAGCTAATTCAAATAAAGAAACACTGGCTTATTATAGGGCAAG
>JBQDYR010000039.1:0-14660 GCA_052105355.1 Anaerococcus sp. | reverse complement strand
AGAGAACTTTATGCTTCAAGTTCTAATAAAAATTTATCTAAGTTTTTAAAACAATACGATATTGAAGATTTTTCTATTGGAAATATAAAAAAAATAAAGAATTTTTATGACGAAAAAAACTTTATTGATGGTTTGGAAGAAATTAAGTTAAAAAATAAGAAAGACTTTATAAAGAAGTTTTGTGGAAATGATAGTAGGATAAATCCTTATTCTATTTTTGATATACAAGCAACAAACTTCCATGAGGTTAATAGGCAAATTTTAAATGCCTTATCTATAGCAAATTTGTATTATAAGGTAAAAAATAACTCAAGTATTGATATAAGTCCTACAACTTATATTTTTTCTGGAAAAGCTAATGAAGGATACTATATTGCTAAAGAAAATATAAAATTTATCCTTGCTCTTAAAAATATGATAAATAAGGATAGGTTGATTAAGGATAAAATAAAAATAGTTTTTTTAGAAGATTTAAATGTATCAAAGGCAAGACAACTTTATCCTACAGTAGACATTTACACAAACTTGACTTTACCTATATATGATAATAATGGTTTCGAAGTTTTGAATGCATGTATGAATTTCTCTAATATCTTAACAAGTAAAGGTGGTATTTCTAAAAATAATAAAACTAGCAATCATAGTTTTTACTATATTGGAAGAGATATCGATGAGTTTGTTAAACAAAGAGATGCAAATACTTATAAGGCTGGTGACTACTATTATAGTAATGACTCAGTTAGAACTACAGTCAATAATCTTATAAATGAACCTTATGAGAATCTTGCATATAACTTTAAAACCATATATGATTATTTAATGAGATATAATGATTCTTTTCATATATTTAAAGATATGGAGGAACTAAGTAGTAAGAGAATAAATGTTTCAAAAGATTATCTAGATAAAAAACTTTGGGTAAAAAATGAAATAGATAATATTTTATGGGCTAATGAATTTTATTTAGATGATGATATTGGAAAGTTACTATAAATAAGGAGAGAGCAATAGATTACGAAAGTATAAAAGATTACCAGTTAGGAGCAATCTATGAAAAGGAAAAAACTACATTCAGAGTATTTGCTCCAAATAGGAACAAAGTAGATCTCCTAATAACTGATGATTATAGAAAAGTAAGAAAAAAAGTTATTCCTATGAAAAAAAAGGAAGATGAAATATTTGAAGTAGTTGTTGATGGAAATATGGATGGTACTTATTATAGCTATTTGGTTGAAGAGAAGTATGAGGTAACAGACCCATATTCCAAGGCTTCTTCTATCAATAGTTTAATGTCATGTGTAGTGGATCTTTCAACTACAAATCCTGATGGTTTTAAATCATCAATCTCACCAGATAATAAAGAAGAAGATGCTATTATTTATGAATTAAGTGTAAAAGATTATACGGGAGATATTTCTTCTGGTGTTAAAGAACCTGGTAAGTTTTTAGGACTTAGTGAGCTTGGTACAAATTATAAAAATTTTTCAACAGGTCTTTCCCATTTAAAGGATCTGGGAGTTACTCATGTCCAAATTTTACCAATATATGATTTCATAACGACACTTGAGGAACCTGAAAAATTTTATGATGATGATAATTACAATTGGGGATACGATCCAGAACTTTACTTTAATGTTGAAGGTTCATATTCTACAAACCCTTATAATCCAAAAACAAGAATATATGAACTAAAAAAAATGATTGGTGAAATACACAAGCAGGGAATGTCTGTGGTTATGGATGTAGTTTTTAATCATACATACAGGACCATGGATTCTAACTTGGAACTTTTAGCCCCGGGCTACTATCATAGAAGACAAGAAGATGGTTCCTTAGCAAATGGTTCAGGAGTAGGTAATGAGCTTTCTTCTGAAAAACCATTCACAAGAAAGCTAATTATTGATAGTTTAAAATATTGGGCTTCTGAATTTAAAATAGATGGGTTTAGATTTGACCTAATGGCTTTGTTAGATCTTGATACTATTAAAATTGCTCTAGAAGAGCTTAAAAAAATAAATAAAAACATTGTTATATATGGAGAGCCATGGATGGCTTTCTCATCTCCTCTACCAATAGATCAACAAATATGGATACCAAGGCAAAAATCAAATGGATTTGGAGTGTTCAATGACAAATTTAGGGATGCTATAAAAGGAGATACTGACGGATATAGAATAGGTTATATTCAAGGTGACTATTCTCTAAAGACACAAATTGAAAATGGTATGGCAGGATCAATTTATTATGATCAAACAAGACCTGGTATATGTGATTATGCAAGTGAGACCATAAATTATTTTAATTGCCATGATAATTTAAATTTTTATGACAAATTAATGATTTCACTAAATAATAAGATTCTTTTAGATGATGTTGCAAAACTTGGATTTGGAATATTATTTATGTCCTTGGGTAAACCATTTATTTATCAAGGAAATGAGTTTAATAATACAAAATTTAATGACAGTAATTCTTACTCATCTCCGCTTAAAATAAATTCTGTAGATTGGAAACTTAAAGAAAAAAATAATGATTTATATTTGTATGTAAAAGATTTGATTCAATTAAGGAAAGACAATAGGGATTTTTTATCCCTTGTTGATCCAAAAGAAATAAGGGATAAAATGAAATTCTTACCTAATCTTCCTGATTCTATGATTGGTTATATTTTAAAGTCAGATGAAAATATACTACTAACGATAATAAATGCAGGCATAGAAAAAGAAACCTTAGATTTTAATTCATTATTGTACGATTTTAAACTTAAAAGTGATGATAAAAAAGAATTTAGAAAGATTTTCTCTAAAAAGGGTAAAATAAATAAAAGCATTAATTTAAGAGAAAAAGAACAAATAGACGAATTATCAGTAAACGTCTATAAGATTGGAGAATAATATGATAGATTACAAAAAAGTGTATGAAGAATGGAAAAATGATGAATTTTTTGATCCAGAAACTAGAGAAGAACTAAAAAATATAGCTGGAGATGAAGAAGAAATAAAAGATAGATTTTATCAAGAATTAGAATTCGGTACTGCAGGACTTAGGGGTAAACTTGGTGCAGGAACTAATAGAATGAATAAATATATGGTTGCAAAGGCTAGTCAAGGTTTTGCTGATACAATAGCTGCAGAAGGACAAGAAGCTATGGACAAAGGTGTAGTTATTTGTCGTGACGTAAGACATAAGTCTGATGAGTTTTCAAAAATAGCTTCTGAAGTTTTTGCAGGAAATGGAATAAAAGTTCATATATTTAAAGATATTCAGCCAACACCTGTATGTTCATATGCTATTAGATATTTAAAATCTAAAGCAGGTGTCATGGTTACAGCTAGTCATAATCCAAGAGAATATAACGGTTATAAGGCTTATTGGGAAGATGGTAGTCAGATATTAGAAGAAACTGCCAATAAAATTCTTACAAATATGAAAAACTATGACGATTATTCTAAAATAAAGAAAATGGATTTTGAAAAAGGTCTTGATGATGGGATTATCGAATGGATAGATGATCAATTAATAGAAGATTATGTTGATGATATTATGGAATGTACAATTAATGAAGATATAGCTAAGGATGTAAATATAGTTTATTCTCCATTAAATGGTTGTGGAAACATATTAGTAAGAAGAATTCTAGACCAAAGAGGATTCTCAAACATTCATGTAGTAGAAGAACAAGAACTACCAGATCCTGATTTCTCAACTGTTGGATATCCAAACCCTGAAGATCCTAAGGCCTTTGCTTATTCTGAAAAGTTAGGAAAAGAAGTAGGTGCAGACCTCTTACTTGCAACTGATCCGGATTCTGATAGATGTGCAGTAGAAGTTAGAAATGAAAATGGAGAATATATATTCTTAACAGGAAATGAAATAGGTACACTTTTAACCAATTATATCCTTAGTCAATTGGACAAAAAAGGAGAACTTCCAGAAGATTCTGCTGTCGTTAAGTCATTGGTATCTACTGATATGATAAAACCTATAGCAAATTCATATGGAGTTGATGTTTATGAAGTGTTGACAGGTTTTAAAAACATTTATGAAGTAGCTAATAAGTTCGAAGCAGAGGGAAAAGGACACTTTATATTTGGCTTTGAAGAGTCAATAGGTTATAACTACAAAGATTTTGTAAGAGATAAAGATGCAGTAAATTCTGCTATGATGATTTCTGAAATGACAGGTTTTTATAAGAAACAAGGAAAAACTCTACTTGATGTATTAGAAAACTTATACGAAGAATACGGTTATTATTCTACAAAAGTTGTTTCTATAGTCTTAGAAGGATTAGATGGACAGTCTAGAATTAAGAGAATTATGGACAAAGTAAGATCAAATCCATTAGAAGAACTTGCTGGACTAAAGATATCAAAAATTGTGGACTATTTAAACGATGATACAGGTCTTAATAAGTCTAACGTTTTAAAATATTACTTTGAAGAAAAATCATGGTTTGCTCTTAGACCATCAGGTACAGAGCCAAAGATTAAATTCTATATAAATGCAATTGATTCAACAGAAGAGGCTGCAAATAATAAACTTAAAACTATTGAAAAAGAAGTTCGTGAACTAATAAATAGCATTGAATAATAATTAAAATTTTAAGTGATAAAAAGGGACTTTTAAAGTCCCTTTTTTTATTACTTTAATTGTAAGTTTTAAAAGATAGTATATAATGATAAAATAGTAGTACTAATCAAAGGAGGGGATATGGAACAGTTCTTTAATTTTATAGATAGTTTTTTTTCTATTAAAATTTTTGGAAATCTAACACTCTACCAATTACTTTCAACTATATTTAAGTATTTGTTTGTAATAATTGTTCTTTATTTTATTTATTCAATAATAAGAATTATTTATTATGATGTTAGAACAAGTATTAAAAAAGAAAAAATCTCTGATACATATTTGAAATTAATAAATTTCAATCAAGGTTTTAAATTTAAAGTACAAGAATATTATTTCATAGGAAACGATAATACTATAGGAAGGGATAAATCAAACTCTATTAGTATAAATGATAGGTATATGTCAAAATTCCATGCAAGAGTAATATATGATGAAGGATTATATTTTCTAGAAGATTTAAATTCGGCTAATGGCACCTTTTTAAATGATGAGAGAATAGGGGATGCTATAGAACTTAAATCACAAGACATAATAAAAATGGGTCAAATTGAGTTTTTATTTGTAAATGGTGAAAAAGATGAAAAATAAATATTTAGATCCACTATATGAAAAAAACAAGTATAAAAGAACATCGGTATTCTTACTTTTTATATTTGAGTTTTTAACTCTAAGTATGGCTTTAATATATAACTCAGGAAATTTAGAGAACAAAGACTTATATACTTATGTAGCAATCCTTCTTACAACAATGATATCTACACTTCTAGTTAGTAAGATAACTAAGGGAGATAATATATTCTTATTGATAGTCAACATGCTTTTTTCTATTGGCGTTGCAGTTATTTATAGACTGGATCCAGAACTTGGAAGTAAGCAGTTGATCTTTTATATAATCGGGATATTCGTATTTTTCTTAACTTATTGGATTTTAAAAATACCTATAAGATGGCAAAACCTAACGTTTTTTTACTTTATAGTTTCTATTGCACTATTTCTTTTAACAATAATATTTGCAAAATTTACCTATGGAGCAAAAAACTGGATAACAATAGCTGGTTTTAGTATCCAGCCTTCGGAATTCATTAAGGTTTCATTTGCCTTATTCATAGCTAGTTTTTATACAAACTATGGAGATTATAGTAAAAAACCGTTCGGCAAATACTATATGACTATAGGAATTTATTTGTTTATCCTAATGTTTTTTATCCAGAAAGAACTAGGAACAGCACTAATATTTTTCGGTACAATGATTATTTTACAATTTGTATATGAAAGAGATAGGAAACTTATAGTCTTTAATATAATAGCTACAATAATGGGGTCTATTTTAGCTTACTTTTTATTCTCACATGTTAGAATAAGGGTTAAGACTTGGATAGATCCATGGTCAGTTATAGATGATATGGGTTATCAAATTACTCAGTCCTTATTCGCGCTTGCAAGTGGTGGACTTTTTGGTACAGGATTGGGACTTGGAAGACCTGACTATATACCTGTTGCTGAAAGTGATTTTATATTTCCAGCAATTTGTGAAGAAATGGGAATATTTATGGGAATAGCTGTAGTTATGCTATTTTTATTATTAGTTTATAGAGCTATAAAGACTTCTCTGACTCAACAAAATAAATTTTATTCTATACTTGCTTTTTGTATAGGAACTATCTTTGCACTCCAAACATTTATTATTTTAGGAGGAGTATTAAAACTTATACCTTTAACAGGAGTTACTCTTCCATTTATATCTGCAGGAGGATCTTCAATGATGTCAGGATTTATCTTATTGGCGTGTTTACAGTATTCTTCTGAAGAATTTAAAGAAGGTGACGAACTCTATGAAAAAGAATAATAAGAAAAAAAAGACCTCTTTTTGGCAAAAGATTTTGGAAAAAGAAAAGGAAGCAAGGAGTAATGATAATCAAAAAAATAAGAGATTAGAAAAAACTACAATGAATAACAGAATTATTTTTGTTATGGTGTTTTTTATAATAATTTTTTTGTTTATAGTAGTTTATTTAGTATATTTTCAACTATTTAAGGCAGAAACACTTGCTAATAATGACCATAATAAGAGAAATTGGATAGATGAAAATACAATCAATAGAGGTTCTATCATTGATAAAAATGGAAAAGTACTTGTATATAGCCAGAAGGATGAAAATGGTAATTCTCAAAGAATATATAATTACGGAATAGTAGACTCTTCTTTTACTGGATTCAACTCGGTTCAGTATGGTAAAAGTGGATTAGAAAAGACATACAATAATGAACTTTTAAACTTATCTGAAACTCCAACAAGTAAATTTAGGGGAATGGTAGAAGAAACGGGAGATGGTAATGATATAAATCTTACTATAGATCAGAGTATTCAAGACATAGCATATAAATACTTAGAAGATCACACAGGTTCTATAGTTGTGATGGATCCAAGAACAGGTGAAATCCTAGCTATGGTTTCAAATCCAGGCTTTGATCCCAATACTTTAGATTCAGACTGGGATCAGTTAATTCAAAACAATGATGGACCATTATTAAATAGAGTAAGTCAAGGACTTTATAGACCAGGTTCTACATTTAAAATTGTCACAGCAAGTGCAATTTTAGAAAATCAGCTTGATCAAAATTATAATGATACTGGTAAAGAGACCATTCAGGGATATGATATAAAAAACTACGCAGACCAAGTGTTCGGGCCATTAAATTTAAGATCTGCCTTTATAAATTCTGTTAATACTTATTTTGCTGCAAAAACAAATCTAATGGGTAATGAAAAACTTCAAGAGATAAGTGAAAAATTTATGTTTAATCAAAAATATTCTTTTGACTTAGATATAGTAAAGTCAACGATACCTTTTGATGATTTAAATCAAGCAGACCTAGCTATGACAGGTTTTGGATATGGTAAGACACAAGTAACCCCTCTGCATATGGCTATGGTAACATCAGCTATAGCAAATGATGGTAAGATGATGTCACCAATTTTAGTTAAGTCAGTAGTAAATAAAGATGGAAAAATTATTGAAGAAAAACAACCTGAGGTTTTATCAGATGTAATAAGTAGTGAAAATGCACAAGAAATAAGAGATTTAATGGTTGGAGTAATAAATGAAGGTACTGGTAAAACTGCCTTTCAATCAGGAGTGCAAATAGCTGGAAAAACAGGTACAGCTGATACAGAAAATGGATCAACTGATGCATGGTTTGTTGGTTTTGCACCAGCTTATGATCCAAAAATTGCTATAGCTATTATTTTAGAAAATGACGGGTCAACAGGTGGACAATCAGCTGCACCAATAGGTGGAGCTTTGATTAGAGATATTACCTATTCTATAAATTTAAATTAATTATAAAAGCTTATTCTTAATATTAGTCCAGTAATGGTTTTTATTGAGAATAAGTTTTTTAATTTTTTTATTAGAAACTGTAATTTTTATCTTATTATTTTTAACATTAAACTCTTTTCCATCAAAAATATATGTTATATGATGCATATCTCTTTTGGCAACAACTATTTCTATATTTGCGCTGTGAGGCAAGATAATTGAAGATCTGAGAGATTTATTTAGGCTAGAAAAAACAGGGGCAATAGGTGTTAGTTGATATCCCTCTAAACTTTGATGTAATATTGAACCATTACAAGATAGGTTATAGGCAGTAGAACCGTGTGGTGTACAGATAATAAGTCCATCTCCTGAAAAATTTTCTATAAAATTATTATCGATAAATACTTTTAGCCTAACAAGTTGATTTTTCTTACTTTTTACAACTATTTCATTCAGAGAATTTAGTCTTTTATTTCCTAAATAAGCTTCTAATATTGTAAGCTGTTCAACCTTGTAATTATTTTGTGAGTAAGATTTTACAAAATCTTCAATTTTATCAGGAGATATTTCCTGATAAAATCCTAAATGACCTGTATTTATTCCGATATAAGGTATATCTGAGAAATTTGACATACCAACTGCATTAAGGAAGGTCCCATCTCCTCCTATTACTAGATTTAATTCTGCACGCTTATCAAAATTATTAGTTACTTCAAATCCATAATCTCTGAGTATATTTTTTGTTTGATTATAAACATTTTTTGTATATCTAGATCTGTTTTTAAAGATGTTAATTTTTTTTGTCATTAGTCTAACCTTTCTTATAGTATAATTAATTATAACATAGAAAATAAGAATGGAGTTTTTATGGATAAAATTAAGTTTATAGGTAAAAAAGATTTAACATTGCAGAATCTTTTAAAAGAAAATCATATATCAAAAAGAGCCACCAATAGGCTTATAAAGAATGGACTTACTGTTAATGGTAAGATTGTTAAGAAAAATATAAAAATAAAAAAAGATGATATTATTGAAGTACCAATAATAGATGAAAGGATTGATTACAATCCGATAAAGGGAGAAATTAATGTAATTTATGAAGATGAACATCTTATAGTTATTGATAAACCAAGTGGTATTACAATGAATTCTAAAAATCAGGTAAACCTATCAAACTATTTAGCTTATTATTTTAAAGAAAACAACATAAAAAGAAAAATAAGGCTTATAAATAGACTAGATATGAATACTTCTGGAATAATGCTTATAGCAAAAAATAAATATGCCCAATCTTATTACCAAAAACAAATTGAGTCTAATAATCTTATAAAAAAATACATAGCAGTAGTAGAAGGCAGTCTAGAAATAGATAATAAAATAACAATAAACATAAGTTATGACAAGGAAAATAAACTATACTATCATAGCAATGAAGGAGTAGAAGCTATAACAGTTTTTAAAACTATAGAAAAACATAATAAATATTCTTTAGTGGAGGCTAATATATTAACAGGAAAAACTCATCAAATAAGATTATCTTGTAAAGAATTGGGTCATCCAATTGTTGGTGATTATTTATATAGCTCTACATATGATTTAGATAGATTTTTATTACATTCTTATTATCTTGAATTTAGAGAATTTTTATCAGGTAAAAAGATGATAATACAATCTAAACCAGACTTTGATAAATACATAAAGGCACTAGAGTTTAAAAGTTAGTTGTTTGCAAATTTTTTTCTCATACTATATAATTTAATTATCCAAGGAATAGGCCAAAATTTAAACCTACAACATTTATAAGGGATTGCGGAGTTTTGACTTTGATGGCAAGCCTCCTTTGAGTGGACGTCAGAAATTTCAAACAGCGAACCCACCTTCACATACGAGAAGGTATTAAATTTGAGGCCACCTTGGATTATTTTTTTATATGTTAAGAGTAAAAATATTTGGGTATATATTAAGTATACATGATTAACATGAATTTGAATTTAAAAAGGAGATTTTATGAGTATAGCTGATTATATTGATGAAAAAGCAAGAAGAAAACAAAGAGAGCTTAGATATGAGATGTGGAGAATTAAAACACGTGATCAAAGAATTAAAGCTCAAGGAGCTCTAGTAGGTGTGGTTGCAGGTGTTGCAGCAGGAGTTTTATTAGCACCAAAATCTGGTAAAGAAACTAGAAAAGATATAAAAAATCTTTTTAATGAAACAGTTGATAATGTTAAAGAAAGTGCCAATGATGCTATGGAATCTGCTGTAGATACTTACACAGATTTAAAGGATAGAGCTTATACAGAATTAAAGCCTGTAAAAGATGAACTAGAAGTAAAAGCTGAAGAGGTAAAAGTAGACCTTCAAGAAGCAAAAACAGATGCTAAACAAAAGGCTGAAGAAACAAAAGACAAAGCTAAAGACGTTAAAGATGTAGCTAAAGACACATCTAAAAATCTTAAAGAGGATGCAAAAGACGCTAAAAAAGACTTTAAAGATGGCGCTAAAGATGCAAAAAACGCTGCAAAGAAATAAACAAGAAGGAGTGAATAATGATAACAATTAATTTAGAATTAATTGCTGATGCTATCTTGTTTATAGTTGCTGTTGTAGCTATTATATTTTTAATAAGTTTTCTTAAAAAAGCAAGTCAATTAGTAAAGTCAATAAATGATATCGTAGACAAAAATTCTAATAATATAGATAATACAATAGATAAATTACCTGGTCTTCTAGATGAAGCTAACAAATTAGTTGACAATGTTAATGATATAGTTAATGATCCAAATCTAAAAATGGCTATATCAAAAGCTAACGATACTATGACAAATGTAAACTTGATTAGTGAAGATGTAAAAGATACTGTTAATTATTTTGGTGAAACCGCTATAGTTGGAGCCGATTCTTTTGGCGAAGGTATAGCTTCTGTAACTGACTATGCAACAATGATTAGAGACGTTGTTGATATAGTAAAAGATGTTATAGCAGGAAGATAATTAGTAATAGGTCATCGTATGATGACCTATTTTTATTTTTAATGTATAATATTATATAACATATAAGAATACAAACATATTCAAGAAAGGAGTTTATATGGGTCAACCTACTATAAAAGATGTTGCCAAACTTGCGGGTGTATCGATTTCTACTGTATCCAGAGTTATGAATGACTCAAAACCAGTTAGTCCAGAAGCGAGGAGAAAAGTTTTAGATGCCATCAATAAACTAGACTTTAAGCCCAACCAATTAGCAAGATCTTTGGTTATGAGAAAATCAAATATGATAGGTGTTATAGTTGAGGACATAGGCATAGAATATATGGCTCAGCTAATTAGAGGAGTGGAAGAGATAGGACATTTATATAAATATGATATAATTTTATCATCAACTTATCACGACCAAAATGCTCTGGAAAATTCAATTAGATTTTTGTCTACTAAACAAGTTGAGGGGATAGTTGTTATAAGTGAAGATATCTCACCTGAAGTACTTGTACAATTAAAAGAAAGCAAGATACCTTTTATTTTATTAGATAAATTCTATAACTTTAAAAATCTTTCAACAGTAACCCTAAATTATGAGCAAGAAGAATATAAGATTAGCAAATTCTTACATGATTTAGGTCATGAAAATATAGCCTATATAACAAAAAAAGAAAAAGATAGTTTAGCTACAAAAAAGCTTGAAGGATATAGTAAATTTATAAATGAAAATGGGAAAAATTCATATATAATAGAATCAGAAGGAATTACTAGCGATAACGGGTATAATATAGGTGAGGAAGCTTTAAGAATAATAAAAGAAAATAATATTACTGCAGTTTCATGTATTAATGATGAAGTAGCAGTAGGTTTTATTAATTATTGTTTCGATCACAATATAAATGTACCGGAAGATATTTCGGTTGTTGGATTTGGTGATTCTTCAATTGCTAAAATATTTAGACCTAAATTAACAACAATGTCTATTCCTTACTATGATATGGGAGCAATTGCTATCAGAGCCCTAATCAAAAGAATCAGAAATGAGGAAGAAATTCTTGAAAATGATTGGATAATGGATGGACAATTGGAAGTTAGGGAAACTAGCAAAAAATTTGAAAGTTGAAACCAATTAGGTAAAATGTTAAAATGTAATTATAAAATATTAGGAGGAAATTATGGCAGAAAGAAAAGTAGTTGTTACTAACGAAACAGGTCTTCACGCTAGACCAGCAGCTTCATTAGTACAATTTGTTAAAAATTATTCTGGAGATGTTAAATTAGTTAAAGATGGTAAAGAAGCAAATGCAAAAAGTATCTTTAACGTAATGAGCCTTGGAATTTCAAAAGGCACAGAAATAGGTATTATAGTTGAAGGTGAAGATGAAGAAGAATTTGCTGATAAATTAGCAGATTTCATCAACAACTTATCAGAATAATTTACAAGGGGTACAAGTTAATCTTAGTACCCCTATTATTTTTAACTTTATTTAAAAGGAGAATATATGGCAAAAGAATATAAGGGATTAGTTGGATCAACAGGTATAGCTATGGGTAATATCTTTTTATTTACTAGAGAAAAGATTGATATTAGCAATAGTTCAATAAATAAAGAAGATATCTTAGAAGAAACAAGCAAAGTAAAGAAAGCTATAGATTCTTATATAAAGGATTTAGATAATAAAGAAGGCGCATCAGATCAAGAGAAAAAAATAGCAGATGCACACAAAGAATTACTTTCTGATCCTTATTTCATAGATACTATATCTTCAAAAATTTCTGACGAACTTAAAAATCCAGAGCTTGCCTTAGATGAAACAGTAAATGAAATGGTAGCTATCATGAGTGCTCTTGATGATGAATACTTAAGAGAAAGAGCTGATGACTACAAAGACATAGGTAGACAAGTAATGTATAAGTTAAAAGGTATAGTGCCAAAGGACTTATCTAAACTAAATGGGAAATCAATTGTAGTGTCCAAAGAATTAACTCCTAGCGATACATCAACAATGGATAAGGAAAATGTATTGGGCTTTGCTACTGATCTTGGTGGAAAAACATCTCATACATCTATAATTGCTCAAACACTTGATATACCAGCATTAGGAGGAATGAGAGATCTTTCAGAAAAAGTAGTAGGTGGAGAGTTTGCTATAATTGATGGTAACTCAGGTCTTCTAATTATAGATCCTAGTGAAGAAACTATAGAAAAATACAGATTAAAAATACAAGAGTTAGAAGAAAAGAAAAAAAGACTTCAAGATGTAAAAGATAAGAAAGCTATTACTACTGATGGTAAGAAAATTGAGGTTTCTGCAAATATTGGAAATCTAGAAGATCTTAAAATAGCTATAGAAAATGGATGTGATGGAGTAGGTCTATTTAGAACTGAATTTATTTATATGGAAAATGACAATTTCCCATCTGAAGAAGAACAATATGAAATATATAAAAATGCTGCAGAAATGCTTGAAGGAAAACCTATTATCATTAGAACACTAGATATTGGTGGAGATAAGGGTCTTAATTATTTCGAATTCCCTAAAGAGGATAATCCATTTTTAGGTTATAGAGCTATAAGATTGTGCCTTGACAAAGAAGATATCTTTAGAACACAACTTAGAGCCTTACTTAGAGCTTCTGCTTTTGGAAATATAAAAATAATGCTTCCTTATATAATTTCAGTAGAAGAGCTTTTAAAAACAAGAGAAATTTTAGAAGATCTAAAGAATGATTTAAGAGAAAAAAATATTGATTTTAATGAAAATATTGATCTAGGAATAATGGTTGAAACACCAGCTTCTGTAATTATGGCAGATAAACTTATAAAATATGCAGACTTCTTTTCTATAGGTACAAATGATCTTACCCAATATGTACTGGCAGTAGATAGAGGAAACGATATGATATCTGACCTTTACAATCCTTACAATCCAGCAGTGCTAAGGGCTATAAAACATATTATAGAAGAAAGTCATAAAGCTGGAAAATGGACAGGAATGTGTGGTCAATTTGCTGGAGATACACAAGCTACAAAACTTCTTCTCGGTCTAGGACTTGATGAATATTCTGCCCCATCAAATAAAATTGCTGAAATTAAAGATACATTAATTAAATCTAGCCAAAAAGAAGAAGAAAAATTCGCAAACAAAGTTTTAGACATGGAAATTGCTAACGAAGCAGAGGAATTTGTAAAAGAATATAATAAGTAGGCGAAAGAAAATGAAATACGATTCTAGTGATATTTTAAAAAAAACTGATTTTTTTAATGACAAACTTGAAGAGGTTTGTAAAATTGAAGAAATTGCAGAAAATAAACTTAAAATTGCGACCAAAGAATCCGTTTATGTTCTAGGTCTATATTCTATGGATTCATTTAAAGAGATTGAAAAAGAAAATACTATAAATGATTATCTAAGAAATATTGGTCTAGAACCTTTAAAAAAATACCAACACGGTATAATGCCTGATATTAATAAGTCCTATAAAATTTTTGAATATAGGGATGAAATATCTTTAGGAGAATTTTTAAAAAGTTCAGATAAACTTACTAGTTATAATATAGGCAAAGAATTTGGAACTATTTTAAAGAAAATTCATTCAATACCTGTAAAAAATGTAAAACCAGATTATTGGCACAACTATATAAAAACAAAAGTAAATTTTCTTCTTTACAAATATGGTTTGCAAGAAACAATCGAAGATAGGGATTATATCTTAATTGATTATTTAA
>JBQDYR010000038.1:1615-14883 GCA_052105355.1 Anaerococcus sp. | reverse complement strand
AGACAACTGGAAGACCACTTTCTGTAAAGTTAGGACCTGGCATGGTCGGAAATATGTTTGACGGAATACAAAGACCTCTAGAAAAAATAGAGGAAGAAAATGGTGCCTTTATTCCATCTGGAGTAGGACTTAAAAGTTTAGATGACGAAAAAGATTGGGATGTTGATATAAAAGTAAAAGTCGGAGATAAGTTAGAAGTTGGAGATATATACGCAAGTATAAAAGAAACTGAAACTATTACCCATAAACTTCTTTCAAATATTGAAGGAGAAGTTATATCAGTTGAAAAATCAGGTTTATATAAACTTGAAGATACAATAGTTAAAGTTAAAACTCCAAACGGAGAAGAAGAATTAAAACTTTATCAATATTGGCCAGTAAGAAATCCAAGACCTGTAAAGAAAAATCTAGCCTTAAATGAAGTTTTAGTTACAGGACAGAGAGTACTTGATATTTTCTTCCCTATAGCAAAAGGTGGTACTGTAGCTATACCTGGAGGATTTGGTACAGGAAAAACCATGCTTCAACACCAATTAGCACAATATGCAGATGCAGATATTATAGTCTATATTGGTTGTGGAGAACGTGGCAATGAGATGACCCAAGTACTTGAAGATTTCCCTGGATTAATAGATCCTAATACTGGCAGAGGACTTATGGAAAGAACTATTCTTATAGCCAATACATCAAATATGCCAGTAGCAGCAAGAGAAGCTTCTATCTATACAGGTATAACAATTGCAGAGTATTTTAGAGATATGGGTTATGATGTTGCATTAATGGCAGATTCATCATCTCGTTGGGCAGAAGCCTTAAGAGAAATTTCTGCAAGACTTGAAGAAATTCCTGCAGAAGAAGGTTACCCTGCTTATCTTGGATCAAGACTTTCACAATTTTATGAAAGAGCAGGTTCAGTAGAAAATCTAAACGGATCAAAAGGTTCTGTAACCCTAATTGGAGCAGTAAGTCCTACAGGAGGAGACTTCTCTGAACCAGTTACAGAAAACACTAGAAGAAGTGTTAATGTATTTTTAGGACTTGATAAAAATTTAGCCTATTCAAGACATTATCCAGCTATCAACTGGTTATCTTCATATTCTAATTATCTTGAGCAGATGAGAGACTTTTATGAAGCCTTGGTTGGTGAAGATGTAATAGCTCTTAGAAATGAAATGATGGAGATTTTAACAGAAGAAGAAAAACTCCAATCCATAGTAATGCTTGTAGGAAGAGATGCACTTTCTGCTTCACAAAAAAACATTATGGATACAGCTTCTCTAATAAGAGTAGGATATTTACAACAAAATGCCTTTAACAAGATAGATAAGTATGTTCCTTTAGAAAAACAAATACTTATGTTAAAAGTTATAAGACATTACTATCAAAATACGAAAGAAGCTTTGAATAAAGGTTTGGAATATGAAAATATTTATAATGCAAACTTGATTTCAGAACTTACTTCTATGAAATATGATATAGAAAATGATCAGTTAGATAAGTTTGTAGATGTTAATGCTAAAATTGACTCTTATTTCCAAAATATTGAAGAGGGTGATATCTAATGAAAAAACAATATACAAAAATACAAAAAATAGAATCCTCAATAATTGAATTAGAAAAAGTAGTTGATGTGCCTTATAAGGCTGTAGTTTCTATTCATGCCTTAGGTATGGATTTTATAGGTGAAGTTGTAAAAATAGATGATGATGTTATTACAGTAGAAGTTTTTGCTAATACTCAAGATTTTTCTTTAGATGATATAGTTGTTAGATTTGAAGAAAAACCACTAGAAATTCCATTATCAGAAAAAATATTAGGTAGAACTTTTAATGGTATAGCAAGACCAATAGACGGTGGTGGAGAAATCTATTCTAATGATTTTTATCCTGTAGAAGGTCAACCATTAAATCCTGTTTCAAGACTTTATCCAAGAGATTTTATTCAAACAGGAATCTCAGCAATAGATTCTCTTACAACATTAATTCGTGGACAAAAACTTCCTATATTTTCAGGATCTGGACTTCCACACAACGAAATAGCTGCCCAAATAGTAAGACAAGCAAAACTTAAAACAGACGAGGATTTCTGCTTTGTTTTCGCAGCTATGGGAATTAAAAAAGACGAAGCCATGTTCTTTGATGATGCCTTTAAAAAAGCAGGTGTAAAAGATAAGGTAGTTATGTATGAAAATCTAGCAGATGATCCAATAATGGAAAGAATTATAACACCAAAATGTGCTTTAACAGCTGCAGAATACCTTGCCTTTGAAGAACATAAACATGTTTTAGTAATAGTAACAGATATGACTTCCTATGCAGAAGCTTTAAGAGAAGTTTCATCCATAAGACAAGAAGTACCTTCACGTAAGGGTTATCCAGGCTACTTGTATTCAGACCTTGCAAGCTTATATGAAAGAGCAGGTATGATAGATGGAGTAGAAGGATCTGTAACTTTGATTCCAATTTTAACCATGCCAAACGATGATATAACACACCCAATACCAGACCTTACAGGTTATATCACAGAAGGACAAATAGTAATTGATAGAAATTTATATCAAAAAGGTGTATATCCACCAATAAATGTACTTCCTTCTCTTTCAAGACTTATGAAAGATGGTATAGGTGAAGGCTTTACAAGAGCTGATCATGAAGACTTAATGAACCAACTTTATGAATCATATTCTAGAGTACAAGAAGTTAGAAATATTTCACAAATAGTTGGAGAAGACGATCTTTCAGACGTAGACAAAAAATACTTGGAATTTGGTAAAGTGTTCGAAGATAAATTCTTATCTCAAGACCAATATGAAAATAGAGAACTTGAAGATACTCTAGATATGGGATGGGATATTTTGAAAATTTTACCATTGACAGAAATTCATAGGGTATCCAAAGAGAATAAAGTTAAGTATTTGGGTGATAGTAATGGCTCAAATTAAAATACCAGCTACTAAAGCCAACTTAATTAAGTCTCAAGATCAACTTTCATTGATGAATCAAGGATATGATATTCTTGATAAAAAAAGAAATGCACTTTTGCAACAATTTAACTTAAAAATAGACGAAAGAAATAAAGTCAATGAGGAAGTTAATAAGACAATAAAGTCAGTTCATAAGGCTATAAAAAAAGCCATAATTACTATTGGTGAAGAAGATCTTAAAGAAGTTGCAGGATCAATACCAGAAGATGATTCTATAAGCCTAAAAGAAATAGAATTCATGCAAACAACTATGTATAATATAGAATTTGAAGAAAAGAAACTAGATCTTTCTTATTCTTTTTATTCAACAAATACCCTTTTTGATAATGCTTTGATATCTTTAAATGAACTAAAGAAAAAAGTATATAACTTGGCTGAACTTGATACAACAATAAAAAACTTAGATAGGGAGATAAAAAAGACAAGTAAAAAAGTAAACTCCTTAGATAAAGTACAAATACCAAAATACAATGACTTAATAAAAGGTATTTCTTCACAAATAGAAGAAAGAGAAAGAGAAGAGTTCTCTAAGACAAAAATGGTTAAAGATAGAAAAATAAAATAAGAAGATGTTTGAAAGTAATTTTAAATACTTTAATATCTTTTATTTAAAAAAAGCTTTTGGAAAATAAGTATTCCAAAAGCTTTTTAATTTATTAATTTTCAACTAGATTTCTAGGATTTTGAATAGTTAGAGTTTCTGCTTCACTTGTTTCTATATCATAGTAAGTCTTTTGCATTGATGCCGATAAACATAATCCTATATTCATTAAGGATATTAGTTGGAAGGTTCCACCATAAGAAAATAGTGGTAATGGAATTCCTGTTACAGGCATGATCCCAATAGTCATTCCTACATTTTCAAATATATGTATAAAGAACATACCACATATACCTGAGACTAGAAGACTAATAAAGGTATTGTTTGACTTTTTAACTATAGATATGAGTCTAAATATCATTATTGCAAAAAGTACCAACATAATAATAGATCCTATATATCCTAACTCTTCAGCTAAAACAGAAAAGATATAGTCTGTTTCTTTTTCTGGTATATAACCATATTGGGCTTGAGTTCCTTGCATGTATCCACGACCATTTAACATACCACTTCCGATAGCTATAAGGCCTTGTTGCTGTTGCCAGCCTGAACCTGAAGTATCTCTTGCTGGATCTAAGAAGTCTAAAATTCTATTTGCTTGGTAACCTTCTAGGTTTAAAAGCATAATTACAAAGCCTACTATAGCAATAGAAAGTAAAATAAAAATCCACTTCCAATCAAGTCCTCCTATAAATAGCATTACAGCTATAAAAAACAGATAAACCATGGCAGTTCCAAAGTCTGGTTGTAACATAATTAAAAGGACAGGAATTCCTGCTATGGCTAAGGTTAATATTAGAATAGGTAACTCATTTATTCTTGATTTATATTTGTCCATATGGGCTGCAAGTACGAATATTAGACCTATTTTTGTTATCTCTGATGGCTGAAAGGAAATAGGCCCCAAAACTAACCATGAGTCTGATCCCCATTCTTCTCCTCCCTTTCCAAATATAACTGTAAGTCCTAATAGTAAAATAGCTACTAAATAGACTGGCCAATATATTTTTTTAACTACATCCAAGTCTAAAGTACAAATTACTATTATAAACAAAAATCCTATTAGGGTAGCAAATATTTGACTTTTGAAAGCTGAAATATCTCCAGCATAGGCAGAATATAAAACAAATAATCCATAGACACTCAAAAGTACTGTACTTAATAAGAGCAAGAGGTCTAGTTGTTTTAAACTTTTTTTCTTTAAATTAAACATATAATCACTCCACTTCTCTTGATATTATATAATACAATATTTTCTTATTCAATCAGTATTTTTATATGATCAAAATTAAGGGTATAGTATAAAAGTAAATTGAAATAATAAATCGAGGTGGTTTAGATTTTAAAGAAAAATCAAATAAATGAAGTAATAGATATATTTGAAGAAACATATCCAGATATAGAAAAAAGTTTTTTAAACTTTACAACTCCCTTTGAGCTTCTAGTAGCTACTATTTTATCTGCCCAATGTACAGATATTAGAGTAAATAAGGTGACAGATGTAATGTTTAAACAAGCAAATGAACCAGAAGATTTTGCTAATATGGATATAGAAAAAATAGAAAACTATATAAGAACTTGCGGACTCTATAAATCAAAGGCCAAAAATATAAAAAATACTAGTCTCATGCTTGTTAGAGAGTTTGATTCTAAGGTTCCTTCTACTATGAAAGATCTTATAAAATTACCTGGTGTAGGAAGAAAAACTGCCAATGTCGTAATGTCTAATGCTTTTGGAACTCCAGCAATAGCTGTAGATACACATGTTTTTAGAGTATCAAATAGAATTGGTTTTGCAAATGCTAAAAATGTTTTGGATACAGAAAAGCAATTAAGAGAAAATTTGCCTGAGGAAAAGTGGACCAAGCTCCACCACCAGATTATTATGCATGGAAGAAAAGTTTGTAAAGCAAGAAATCCTCTCTGCGAAGAGTGTAACTTTTCTAATATTTGTGAATACTATAAGGGAGACTTATGATAAAACTTTTTGCTTTTGATCTAGATGGAACAGTTCTTGATAGTAATAACATGATGAATGAGGAAACTATAAAGGCTTTTAAGAAACTAGATGAAAATGGAATAAAATTTATATTTGCCACAGGAAGAGTTTCGACTAGTGTGGCATATTTAATGGAAAAGACAGGGATTGATAATCCTTTTGTAGCTAATAACGGAGCTATATCTTTTCTTAACAAAGAAACTATCTTAAAAGAAACTTACCTTGAGATAGATACTTTAAAAAAACTAAAAGATTTTGCTAATGCTAGGAATCTTTATTATCATTTTTATGATTTAAATACTTTTTATTCTGAATATTTGGTAAAAGAAAAACTTGTACACTTAGAAAAAACAGAGTCAAGTGGATACAAGTATCAAGTAAATATTTCAATATCTGAAGATCCTGTAGAGCAGTTGATGATTAATCAAACCAAGGCTTTAAAATTTCAAATTTTTATAGATGAAAATTTGAGAGGAGAAAGAGATAAAATAATAGAAGAATTAAAAAATGAATTCAAAGATGATATTTATATAACATCATCTGCTGATTATCTTATTGAAATAATGTCAAATGGCGTTAATAAATGGCAAGCTATATTGGACATAGCCGATACTTTGGGTATAAATAATAATGAGATAGCAGCTATAGGAGATCAAGACAATGATTATCTTATGGTAAAAAATTCAGAAATGGGTTTTGCTATGGGAAATGCAACAAAATCTTTAAAAGATATAGCGAAATATATAGTAAAAACTAATAATGAATTAGGAGTTTGTGAAGCTATAGAAAAAGTCTTGGAGTTTAATAGAAATGTTTAATGTAGTATTAATATCTCCAGAATATCCAGGAAATGTAGGTAATATTGGAAGAACTTGTGTTCTTACAGAATCAAGATTACACTTGGTAAGACCTTTTAAGTTTGATTTCTCAGATAAGGCTTTAAAAAAAGCTGGTATTGATTACTGGGACAAACTTGATTTAAAAATACATGATTCTTTAGATGAATTTTTAGATTATATAGAAGATAAAAACTATTATCTAGTAGAAACTGGTACAGATACCGTCTATTCAGATGTAGATTTTAATGAGGGTGATTTTTTAATTTTTGGTAGAGAAAAAGAAGGTATAGATCAAAAAATCCTTGAAAGAAATAAGGATAAGATCGTAACTATACCAATGACTAAAAAAATAAACAGGTCACTTAACTTAGCAAACTCAGTTTCTATAGTTTTATATGAAGCTTTAAGACAAAATAAATTTAATATGAGGTGAAATAATATGTACGATTTAATAATAATTGGAGGAGGCCCAGCAGGTTTAACTGCAGGTCTATATGCAGGAAGAGCAAAACTAAAAACATTAATTATAGAAAAGGAAATAGCTGGAGGACAAATATCCTCTACTAATGCCGTAGATAATTATCCAGCATCTGTTCCAAATGCATCAGGTATGGATTTATCTGAAAGAATGCTTGAACAAGCAGAAGCTTATTGTGATATAGTTTATGATGAAGTGACTGATTTAAATCTTGAAGGAAAAGTAAAGACTATCAAAACAACTTCAAAAGAATATCAAGGAAAAACAGTAATAATTTCTACAGGTGCATCACCAAGAAAACTTAATGTAAAAGGTGAAAAAGAATATGCAGGAATTTCTGTATCTTATTGTGCAACTTGTGATGGCCCTTTTTACCAAGGACTTGATATATATGTTGTAGGAGGGGGAGAAGCAGCTTTGGAAGAAGCCCTTTATTTAACTCGTTTTGGTAGAAAAGTCACCATTATTCACAGAAGAGAAGGTTTAAGAGCCTCACAAGTAGTTGTTGATAAGTGTAAAGCAGATCCTAATATCGAATTCCAACTAAATTATGTTGTAGAAGAGATAAAAGGAGATAAAGAAGCAAAAGAAATTATAGTTAAAAATACTCAAAGTGGTGAATTAAAAACATTTAAACCAGAAGATGATACTCCACTAGGTCTTTTTGTATATGTAGGAAATATTCCTCAAACAAAATTATTTGAAGGTGTAATTGAAATGGAAAATGGGTATATAAAGACTGATGAAGATATGAAGACTAATGTCGAAGGAGTTTTTGCAGTAGGAGATACTAGAATTAAAAAAATACGCCAGATGGTAACAGCAGCTTCAGACGGTTGTATTGGGGCTGAAATGGCAAACAAGTATCTAAACGGTCAAGCTTGGTAAGTAAATTTGACAAAAGTTTTTCAATAAGTAAAATTAATGTATAAGTTAAGAAAATCTTAGGAGGAAAAATAATGACAACAAAAGTAGCAATCAATGGATTTGGTAGAATCGGTCGTCTAGCTCTTAGAAGAGTACAAGATCTACAAGATATTGAAATTGTAGCAATTAACGACCTAATGGATAAAAGCACACTAGCTTATTTATTCCAATATGATTCAGTTCAAGGAAGATTCCAAGGAGACTTTGAAGAAACAGAAGATGGATTCAAAGTAAACGGAAATGATATTAAAGTATTTGCTGAACCAGAACCAGCAAAAATTCCTTGGGGAGATCTTGGAGTAGATATAGTACTTGAATGTACAGGATTCTTTAGAGATAAAGAAAAAGCTGAAGAACATCTTAAAGGTGGAGCTAAGAAAGTAATTATTTCAGCACCAGCAAAAGGTGATATTAAAACTATAGTTTACGGAGTAAACGAAGATATCTTAGATGGTTCTGAAACTGTTATTTCAGGAGCAAGTTGTACAACTAACTGTTTAGCACCAATGGTTAAAGTATTAAATGATAAATTTGGTATGGTAACAGGTCAAATGTCAACAATTCACGCTTACACATCAACACAAGCTATAGTAGATACTCCTGTTAAAGGAAATGACTTAAGAAAAGGAAGAGCAGCAGCTATTAATACAATTCCTACATCAACTGGAGCTGCAAAAGCAGTAGGATTAGTTATTCCTGAAGTAGATGGTAAAATAGACGGAACAGCTCTTAGAGTTTCTGTTCCAACAGGTTCTGTTACTGAACTATATACAGTTTTAGAAAAAGAAGTAACTGTTGAAGAAGTTAACCAAGCAATGAAAGATGCTTCATCTGATGCATTTGTATATAATACAGATCAAATAGTTTCATCTGATATTATTGGTTACCCAGCAGGTTCAGTATTTGATGCAACATTAACAAAAATCGTTGAATCAAATGGCCATCAATTAGTAAAAACTGTTGCATGGTACGATAATGAAATGGGATATACATCAAATCTTATTAGAACATTAGAATACTTTGCAAATCTATAATAATTAAAATAGGCTGTTGCAGAATTTTATATTTTTTGCAACAGCTCATTTATTCTAAGGAGTTAAGATGAATAAAAAAACCGTAAAAGATTTAAATGTTAGTGGAAAAAAAGTTCTTGTAAGAGTTGACTTTAATGTTCCTTTATCAAAAGATGGTTCAGGAACTATAACTGACGATTCAAGAATAAAAGCTGCCCTACCTACAATTGACTACTTAATTGATAATGACGCAAGTGTTATCTTAATAAGCCACTTGGGAAGACCAGGTGGAGAAGCAAAAGAAGAATTCTCTTTAAACCCTGTAGCAAAATGGTTAGAAAAAAAATACCAAGATAAATTTTCTTTCTTCCCATCTGATACAGTTGTAGATGAAAAAGTAGAAGAATCTGTAGAAAATTTAAAACCAGGACAAGTTTGCCTATTAGAAAATACAAGATATGTCAAAGGCGAAACAAAAAATGATTCAGAATTTTCTAAAAAACTTGCAAATCTTGCAGATCTTTATGTAAATGATGCCTTTGGTACATCTCATAGAGCTCACTCATCAAATGTTGGAGTAGCAAGCCTTTTACCATCTGCAGTAGGGTTTTTAATAGAAAAAGAAATAGAATTTATAGGTAAAGCCCTAGAAGAACCAGAAAGACCATTTGTTTCAATTTTAGGTGGAGCTAAAGTTTCAGACAAAATTGGAGTTATAGAAAATCTTATAGGTAAAGTAGACACTATCTTAATTGGTGGTGGTATGGCTTATACATTCTTAAAAGCACAAGGTAAAGAAATTGGTAGATCCTTACTTGAAGAAGATAAGATGGATTTAAGTCTTGAACTTATAGAAAAAGCTAAAGCTAATAATGTTAAACTTTTACTTCCTGTAGATGCTGTAATCGCAGATGAAATAAAAGAAGGAATAGAAACTGAAATAGTTGATATTGATAGCATTCCAGCTGACAAAGAAGCTCTTGATATTGGACCTAAAACAGCTGAAATTTTTGCAAAAGAAATCAAAAATGCAAAAACAGTTGTATGGAATGGACCTATGGGAGTATTCGAAGTTAAAGGATTTGACAATGGTACCAATGATATAGCTAAGGCACTTTCTGAAGTTAACGGAGTTACTATAGTTGGTGGTGGAGATAGCGCACTCGCAGTAGAACTTGCTGGTCTTAAAGATAAAATAAGTCACGTTTCTACAGGTGGTGGAGCTAGTCTTGAATTTTTAGAAGGAAAAGAACTACCAGGTATTGTTTGTATCGAAGACAAATAAGGAGAAGAAATGCGCAAACCAGTAATTGTTGGAAATTGGAAGATGAATCTTGGCCCAAAAGAAGCTAGAGAACTTTTAGAAGAAGTAAAGAGCTTAGACCTTGATGATAGTGTTGAACATGGATTTTGTATGCCAGCTATTGACCTTTTAGTAGCTAAAGAAGTTCTAGAAGGAACAAATATTAAATATGGTGCAGAAAACATGTACTTTGAAGAAAGTGGAGCTTTCACAGGAGAAATATCTCCAACCATGCTTACAGAAGTTGGAGCTGACTATGTAATTTTAGGCCACTCAGAAAGAAGACAATATTTCAAAGAAGATAACGAACTTATCAACAAAAAAGTACTTTCAGCCTTAGATCATGATATTACTCCAATTCTTTGTGTTGGTGAAACACTAGAAGAAAGAGAAGCTGGAAAAGCAGAAGAAGTTGTTAAAGAAGGCGTGATTAAAGGACTTAAAGGTGTAGACGAAGCTAGTAAGGTAATAATTGCCTATGAACCAATATGGGCTATAGGTACTGGAAAAACTGCTTCTGCAGAAGATGCTGACACTATGTGTGGATTTATAAGAAATCTAATCGAAGAACTTTATGATAAAGAAGCTTCTAAAGCAACAAGAATTCAATATGGTGGATCTATGAAACCTGCCAACGTAAAAGAACTTTTAGCTAAAGAAAATATAGATGGTGGTTTAATAGGTGGAGCAAGCCTTAAGGCCAATGATTTTGAACAATTAGTTAACTTTAAAAAATAAAAGGAGATATATATATGAGCTTTATTATTGATATATATGCTAGACAAATTTTAGACTCAAGAGGAAACCCAACAGTAGAAGTAGAAGTATTAACAGAAGATGGTGGATTTGGTAGAGCATCTGTTCCATCAGGAGCATCTACTGGAGAATACGAAGCTGTAGAACTTAGAGATGGTGATAAAAACTATTTCGGAGGAAAGAGCGTTCTTAAAGCTGTAGAAAATGTTAATACAATTATAGCTGATGAATTAGTTGGTATGTATGACGTTACAGATCAAGTTGGAATCGACAGAAGAATGATAGAACTTGATGGAACACCTAATAAGGCAAAACTAGGTGCAAATGCTATCCTTGGAGTTTCACTTGCTGTAGCAAGAGCTGCCGCTGACGAACTTAATCTTCCATTATATTCATATATCGGAGGTACAAATGGAAAAGTTCTTCCAGCACCAATGATGAATATCTTAAATGGTGGAGAACACGCAGATAATTCTGTAGATATACAAGAATTTATGGTATTCCCAATCGGAGCAGAAACATTTTCTGATTCTCTAAGAATGGGTACTGAAATCTTCCACAACTTAAAAGAAGTATTAAAATCAAAAGGATACTCAACAGCAGTTGGTGATGAAGGTGGATTTGCTCCAAACCTTAAATCAAATGAAGAAGCATTAGAAACTATAGTTGAAGCAATCGAAAAAGCAGGTTATGAACCTGGAAAAGATGCTTATATAGCAATGGATGCTGCAGCTTCAGAATTTTATAACAAAGAAGATGGAAAATATCATCTTGATGGTGAAGGTGTTGTAAAATCTGTTGATGAAATGATTGATTGGTTCGAAGAATTAGTAGACAAATATCCAATTATTTCTATTGAAGATGGTCTTGATGAAAATGACTGGGAAGGTTGGAAAAAACTTACAGATAGACTTAGCAAAAAAGTTCAACTTGTAGGTGATGACCTATTTGTAACAAATACAGAAAGACTTTCTAAAGGTATAGAAGAAGGCGTAGCAAACTCTATCCTTATTAAAGTTAACCAAATTGGTACTCTAACAGAAACACTAAATGCTATAGAAATGGCTAAAGAAGCTGGATACACAGCAGTAGTTTCTCACAGATCTGGTGAAACAGAAGATTCTACAATTGCTGATCTTGTAGTTGGTGTAAATGCTGGACAAATCAAAACAGGTGCACCTTCAAGAACAGACAGAGTTGCTAAATACAACCAATTACTAAGAATTGAAGATGAACTTTTTGATGATGCACAATTTAGAGGACTAAAAGCTTTCTATAATATTAAAAAATAACATTAAAAAGTAAAAATTATTAAAAATGGTAAAGAGGGGTAAAATAACAATAGCCCCTCTTTTATTGTAAAATGCTTACAAATATGATATGATAATTGAGTATGAAAACGGAGGTGTTTGTATGCAATCATTTTTAACAGTATTACTTATGATCGTATCTTTGGTTATAGTAATAGCAGTTACCATGCAAGACCCAAAAACGGAAGGATTAGGTTCCCTAGGTGGTACTGAAACAAATGTTTTTGGTAAAAGCGCACACAAATCTAAAAATGAGATGCTTGATAAAGTTGTAATAGCTGGAGGAGTTTTACTTTTCTTATTAAGTATAATTTTATTGGCAGTTCAATAAGGGGCTATAACTCTTTGATGAGAAATTATCATAGGGGCATAAGCCTCTTTTTATTTTAGGAGAAATTAATGAATACTAAAGATCTAATTTTCAAAATCATAAATGATGATGAATATAAACCTATGACCATAGAAGACTTAGGTAAATTTTTAAAAGTTGATAAGCACACAAAAAAAGCTCTTGCAAAGATAATTGAGGATCTGGAAAAAGATGGTCAAATAAAGATAACCTCCAAGGGAAAAATAATAGCTTTAACAGAAAAAGAAAAATCTCTAGTTGGTAAAATTTCAATGGCTCAAGGAAGCTATGGATTTTTTATTTCTGACAATGAAGATTTTGAAGATGTATTTATAGCAGGAAATAAGCTCAATACAGCTCAAAATAGAGATAAGGTTAGAATAGAGGTAATAAAAGAAGGCGAAGAAGGTAAAAAAGCTGAAGGAAAGATTGTAGAAGTTCTTGAAAGAGCCAACACAGGCTTTGTAGGAACCTATCAAAAAAATAAAGGCTTTGGTTTTGTAATATCAGATGATAAATCTATGGAAGACATTTATATAGATAAAAAACTTTCCATGGGGGCAAAAGATAAAGATAAGGTTATTGTAGAAATAATCAATTATCCTGAAAAAGGATCACCAGAAGGAAAAATAGTTGAAATACTTGGTAATATAAATGATAAGAATATTGATATTATTTCATCGATTAGAAGTCACGGTATACCAACATTT
>JBQDYR010000038.1:0-1605 GCA_052105355.1 Anaerococcus sp. | reverse complement strand
ATCTAAGGGACTTATTTACAGTAACCATAGATGGTAGGGACTCAAAAGATTTTGATGATGCAATATCTATAGAAAAAAGTGAAGAAAACTACAATCTTTATGTTCATATAGCTGATGTTGCTCATTATGTAAAAAAACATTCTGCTATTGATGATGATGCTTTTGCTAGAGGTAATTCTACCTATCTTTACAATATCGTAGTTCCTATGTTACCAGAAAAACTTTCAAACGGCATTTGTTCGCTAAATCCAAACCAAGAAAGACTTGCTATCACAGCAAAAATGACCATAGATTCAAGTGGAAAAGTAATAGACAATAAATTCTACAACTCATTGATTAAAAGTGATTATAGGCTTGTTTATGATGATGTTAATGCCTTTATAGATGAGGGTAATGAAACAATATATCAGGACAATATACTTAAAGATAAGTTAAAAGATTTTGAAACTCTTTATAAAATTTTAAATAAGAAAAGAAAAAGTAGAGGCTCAATAGACTTCGACTTTACAGAAAGTCAAATAGATGTAGCTGATGATGGTGAAGTGCTAAATATATCAACCTTTGAAAGAGGAACTGGTAACAAAATGATAGAAGAATTTATGCTAGTAGCCAACGAAACAGTAGCCAGTCTATTTGCATTTATGGATTTTCCTTTTATTTACCGTATTCACGAAGAACCAAAAAAAGAAAAAGTAGAGAGCTTTAAAAAAGTTCTTAATTCTTTAGGTTATAATATCAGAGGTAATGAACTTCATCCAAAAGATTTCCAAAGAATATTAAAACAAGTAAAAGGTAAGGATGAGGAAAGTCTTGTAAATATCCTAATGCTAAGAACTATGCAAAAGGCCAAATATTCTGAGGAAAAAGGCTTACACTTTGGACTTTCTACGAAATATTATACACACTTTACCTCACCTATAAGAAGGTATCCTGATCTTATAGTTCATAGGCTTCTAAAGGGCTTTATTGAAAATAAATTATTTAAGATAAAGAGAAAATCACTAGAAAGGACTTTGGCAGAATCAGCTGACCATCTTTCTATTACAGAAAGACGTAGCGAAGACTGTGAAAGAGATGTGGAAGATCTTATGAAGTGTAAATATATGGTAAAATTCATAGGACAAGAATTTACAGGAAGAATTTCTTCTGTATTAGAATTTGGGATGTTCGTAGAATTACCTAACACAGTAGAAGGCCTATTTATGTACAAATTTGTTGATGACAGGTATGAATACTTGAAAGATGAACTTGTTGCAGTCAATGTTAATAATCATAAAAGATATAAGATAGGACAAGAAGTTAAGATAAGAGTAAGAAATGTTGATATAGAACAAAGAAATATAGATTTTGATTTGGTGGAAGATTAAGATGAAAATATTAGCAAATAATAAGAAAGCAAGGCATGACTATTTTTTGGAAAAAAAATATGAAGCTGGTATAGAATTAAAAGGAGTAGAAGTTAAGTCAATTAGACAAGGCAAAGTTTCTATTAAAGAATCTCATGTTGGAGATTATAAAGGAGAGCTATATATTTATGGTATGCATGTGACACCTTTTAAAAATGCTTATGATAAAACTATAGATCCTGTAAGGAACAGAAAGCTA
>JBQDYR010000037.1:0-15499 GCA_052105355.1 Anaerococcus sp. | reverse complement strand
TTTATCGCTACTAGCTCTTCCAAAATAGAAGCCTTCTTTGATTATGCCAATAGATTGAGTTGAAATATTTGCGTAGATCTTAGAAATCTCTTTTCTATTGTTACTTAGATAAACCAACATTTGTCTTAAGTCTTTTAAATCAATTAAGAGAAGACCTTATGCATCTGCTATCCTAAAGGCTATGTTTATGATACCTTCTTGGACTTAAGATAAATCTAGCATTCTAGATAAATTTATACACAAAAAACTCTTGCAAAAATATCAGATGCAAGAGTTTTATATTTAAGCCATAAAAAACAAATGTTCAATTAAAATTTTAGTTCCCATTATTATAAGAATAGTACCTCCAGCAAACTCAGCTTTTTGTTTAGATTTTACTCCAAGCTTATTTCCAATTTTATAACCAAAAGTGGAAATAACCAATGTAATAAGACCTATTATTATTGCTGCCTTAAAGATATTAACATCTAAAAATGCAAAGGAAATTCCAATGGCACAGGCATCTATAGATGTAGCTATTGATAAAACAATTAGTGATTTTAAATCAATATTAGAATTTACATCACAGTATGCTTGTCTTGACTCTTTTATCATTTGAATTCCAATGATAAGAAGTAAGATAAAGGCTACCCAATGGTCGATTTGTTTTATATGATTAGCAAAAGATGATGCTAAAAAATATCCTAGAATAGGCATAATTCCTTGAAAAAAACCAAAGGATATTGCTATTTTTAAAGCAGTATTCATAGATCCATTTCTAACTTGAAGTCCTTTACAGATACTTGCAGCAAAGGCATCCATGGCAAGGCCAATACCTATAATAAATATTGAAATTAAACTCATAATAACTCCTTTTATAATAAAGACTACTTCATTATACAGATATTAGAAAAAATTTCAATTAAGGCCTGCATCTTCTATTACTGCCTGAATGGCTTTTTCATCTATAAGATTTTCTTCAAATTGGCCAGTTTCTGATTTTATGTCAGGTGTAGTTTGGTCAAGCTCATTTATAGATCCAGAACCTGTAAGTCCCATATTTTTTGAAAATCTTAATACATAACCTGTATTAGGAAGATCTATTTGCATGGGATCTGATCCTATTCCATCTCCTGCTGTTTTAGATCCAACAAGCTTGGCAAGTCCTGTCTCCTTACAAAAAGATGCTAACATTTCTGCTGAAGAGTAGACATCTTGATCTACTAAAAGATAAATATTTCCTTGAAAGTTTATAGAATCTTTTTTAGGATCAACTATTAAATCTTCATTATTATAATAGTCAAAATCTTTCAGAAACTTTTTTATTTGTTTAGAAAAAGGAGCAGTTTTTAGAAAGTTATTTATATTTGCATGGTAGCCTTCCTGGATTACTACTTTTTTATTAAGTTCACCTTTTTTGAGGAAGGAATAGTTAGTAGTTTTGTAAGATCTACCTATTATTTTAGGTAGTAAAAATTCTTGCCAGTACCTAGAATCGCCACCGCCGTTTCCTCTTATGTCTATCACTAGATTAGGGTAGTCCTGAATCTGTTGTAAAAATTCATCAAGTAAAATTTCATCAGAACCTATTTGATCTATGTTAAGCATCTTATTTATTTTGATATAGGCAAGTTTTTGATCTATAAGATTTTCTGTTATAAGGTTTTCAAAATCTATATTTTCAGGTTCAATAAAAGATTTATTCGCTGCAAAAACTCTATTTTGAGAATTGAAACTTGGCAAAAATCCTAAATTTTGATATTCATTATCTTGATATTGATTATTTGGATATCCATTATATTGATTATCCATATATTCTCTTAGACTTTGATTTGTGATATTATATCTTCTCCTAACCTTATCTTTCTCATATATTTTGGCAATATCATTTCTCCAGTTAAATCTAGGCATGGCATAGTAGGTCAAATAACTATACATACCGAAATTTCTATCAACAAGATGAGTATGACCATTATTTAAATCAAGAAGTATAGCATTTAACCTATAGAAAAAATCTTCATCACTTTCTGACAAGGAGATGTAGTCTTTGTAAACTTCCTTATTGGCGAGCCAGTCTATTCCGTAGAGTTCTTTATTTATTTTAAAATAAGGATAATATTGGTTTAATATATCATAAGTATAATCAAAATCTTCTATATAATCTTTTTTTGATAAGTTAAATTCTTCATCACTTAATTTTGGTAAATTTATTGTGTTTATATCTCTAGGTGTAAAATAATATAAAAAATAGAATATACCAATAATTAAAATAGTTATAAACAACGGAATGAGAATAAATTTTGTTCTTTTTTTCATAAAGACTCCTTTATATTATTCTATTATAAAATACCCAATCCGATATTTAATTAATAGAATATTAATATAAGACATATTTTTTATAGTATACGCTAATTAGTTACCATTTCCTACAACTAGGGTAAGATATAAATATAGTAAATAGACACAGATTAGAGTATAAGATAGGAGATATAATGACAGACAGATATTTAATAGTTGGTGGAGTAGCAGGTGGAGCATCCATTGGAACAAGGATTAGAAGACTTGATGAAAAAGCAGAGATAGTAATTTTTGAACAAGGACCTCATGTTTCTTTTTCAAATTGTAGTCTTCCAAATTATTTTTCAGGACAAGTGGAGAATATAGATGACCTTGTTTTAATGGATCCTCAAGGATTTAAAGAAAAATATAATATAGACGTAAGAATAGAAAGTAAGGTTGTGAAAATAAAACCTGAAGAAAAAACTATTGTAGTGGAAGATATATCTAAAGGTGAAAAATACGAAGAGAAATATGATAAGCTAATCCTTTCACCAGGGGCAGATGCTATAAGACCTGGATCTATAAAAGGAATTAATAATGATAATGTATTTACACTTAAAAATGTTGTAGATGTTTCAAAAATAGATTCTTATATAAATGAAAAAAATGTAAAAGATGTAGCCGTAATTGGTGGTGGATTCATTGGTATAGAAGCTATGGAAAATATGAGACTTAAAGGTTTTAATATTTCTCTAATAGAGGCAATGGATCAAGTTATGGCACCATTTGACTATGATATGGCTCAAACTCTCCACAAAGAAATAGTTGATAACGGTGTAAATCTTATTTTAAATGATGGAGTTTCAGAAATTAAAGACGGAAAAGTTGTTTTGGATTCTGGAAAAGAAGTAAAAGCAGATATAGTAGTCCTTGCTATAGGCGTTAGTCCAAATACAAAACTTGCAGAAGAAGCTGGAATGGAACTTGGTGAAACAAAAGCAATAAAAGTTAACCATAACTACCAAACAAACTTTAAAGACATCTATGCAGTTGGAGATGCTATAGAATTAGTAAACTTCCAAACGGGTAAAAAACAAAGATTGGCACTTGCTGGTCCTGCTCAAAAACAAGCAAGAGCAGCCGCAGATTCAATATTTAATAGACCAGTAAGAAATAGGGGAGTTGTTGGAGCAAGTGTCTTAAGAATATTTGATCTAAATGCTGCATCAGTAGGATTAAATGAAAAAGCACTAAAAAAAGAGGGGATAGACTATAGATTCTCTTACGTTCTTCCTTCAGATAGAGTTGGTTTGATGCCAGAAGCTAGCACTATGTTCTTTAAATTAATATTTGCTTATCCATCAGGAAAAATACTTGGCGCTCAAGCCATAGGAAAAGGTCCTGTTGATAAGAGAATAGATATAGTTTCAAGTTTAATTCAAATGAATGGATACTTAGAAGATCTAAAAGATATGGAATTTGCTTATGCACCAGATTTCTCAACAGCCAAAGATGTAACCAATCAAGCAGCTCAAGTTGGATTAAATGTCTTAAATGAAGAATATAAACAGGTTCCAGTTACAAAGGTACGTGAACTTGTAGAAGAGGGAGCCTTTATTATTGATGTAAGAGGTGAAGATGAATTTAGTAATGGTCATCTCAAAAATGCAAAAAATATTCCACTAGGACAAATTAGAGATAGATTAGATGAAATACCAAGAGACAAGGATATTTACCTTCACTGTAGATCATCTCAAAGATCTTATCTAGCAATAAAAATTCTTCAAGGTAATGGTTACACAAATCTTTACAATATCCAAGGATCTTTCCTAGGTATAAGTTTGTATGAATATTACAATGATAAAACTTTAGGTAGAGAACCAATTGTAACAGAATATAACTTTAACTAATATTTTAAAATAAAGAACAGATTAATTATATAATAATAAAAAATATATAGAAAAAACCAGAGATATGTTTTCATACATTCTCTGGTTTTTTATTTGATTTAAAATTTTTTATTTAATATTCTCATAGCCCAAAGGATTGCAATTATTGATACTCCTACATCTCCAAAGATTGCCATCCACATAGTTGCTTTTCCAAAAAGTCCTAGAATAAGAATAATTAGTTTTATTCCCATTATAAAAGTAACATTTTGTCTTACAGTTCTTACTGTTATTTTTGCTATTTCCATAAGTTTTTTCATTTGAGAAAATTCACCATTTGCAACGAGGATATCACTGGATTCTATGGCTATATCAGAAGCGGTATCTCCCATAGATATTCCTACATTTGCTTGTTTTAAAACTGGAGCATCGTTGATTCCATCACCAACAAAAATAGTAGTGCTATTTTTTTGATCATAAGATTTCAATATGTCTAGTTTTTGATCTGGCATAAGTCCTGCGTAGTATTCTTTTACGCCAAGATTATCTGCAGTTTCTTTTACTGATTTTTCATTATCTCCTGAGACAATAGCAATGTGAGATATTTTATCTTTTAAATAAGATATTGTTTCTAAAGATCCATCTTTGATTTCATCTTCTATGGAAATTTTTGCAACTACCTTATCATCTATTGATAGATATACTGCCTTACTATCTACTTCTTCATGGTCTACAAATTTTTCAGAACCTAGTAGAACTTTTTGGCCATCTTTACTAATAGCAGAAATTCCAAGTCCCTTGATATTCTTTATTTCTTTAAATAGAGTATTGTCTTCTTTTCTATCCAAGTTTTCTACTATAGATTTTGCTATAGGGTGAGAAGAAGTTTTTTCTAAATTATAGATATAGTCTAATACTTTTTCCTTGTTATGATTGCTAAAGTATTCTATATCTTTTATTTTAAATTCTCCAGTCGTTAAAGTTCCTGTCTTATCAGTTAGGAGTACATCTGCCTTATTAATAGATTCTAAAAATTCTGACCCTTTTATAAGTATTCCATTTTTGGATGCAAGTCCTAGACCAGAAATAAATGAAAGTGGAACAGAAAGTACTAAGGCACAAGGACAAGAAAGTACTAAGAAGGTTGCGGCTCTTAGAAGATAATCTTTCCAGTCTCCTCCCAAAAGTGGTGGAATAACAGCTAAAACTACTGCCGATATTACAACTATTGGAGTATAGATTCTAGCAAATCTTGTGATAAATTTCTCACTAGAAGATTTGTTTTCTACACTTTCTTCAATCAATTCTATAATTTTCGCAGCTATAGAATCATCGAATACTTTTGTTACTTCCATCTTAATAATTCCTTCTGTAACTATAGAAGAAGACATTACTTGATCTTTCTCTTCTACTTCTAAAGGAATTGACTCACCTGTAATAGATGAAGAATCAAGAATAGCATTACCACTTAGGACAACTCCATCAACAGGAATCTTATCCCCATCTCTAATCTCTAGTATATCTCCAATCTCTATATCATCTATATCGACTTCTTCCCTTTTGCCATTTTTTATTCTAATAGATTTTTCTGGAACTATATCCATCAATGATTTGATAGATTCTCTAGAGGAATCAGTTGCAATATCCTCAAAAAGTTCCCCTATATTATAAAATAGCATAACGAAAATTGCTTCATTATATTTACCTATAATAAGAGCGGCAAGAGTTGCTAGAGTCATTAGGAAATGTTCATCTAGAGGTTGCCTATTTTTTATACCTAATATAGCTAGCTTTATTACGTCTTTTCCTGAAATAATATATAAAATCACAAAGAGAATTTTTATTAAGTAATTGGAAGACCAGGTATGTTCTGCTATGGAAAGCAAGAAAGTTAGTAGTCCCAAAAGTAATAAAAATTTCAGTTGTTTTTTATCTTCTTCTTTGATATTTTTAAACATATTTTCTCCTTTATATTATATGCTTATATGAATAACTGTTCATATGAATATTATAACATATGTTTAAGAAAAGTAAAATGTAAACTTTAAATTTATAGATAAACGGGTATAATTAATAGTACAAATTAATAATATTACAATAAGAAATTTGAGATAAAAAAATAGGAGGTAAAACTTGAAAATAGGAATACCAAAAGAAATAAAAGATCATGAAGGACGTGTATCTGCAACACCGGCTACTGTTCAGCAACTTGCAAAATCTGGTCATACAGTTTATATACAAAAATCTGCAGGTGTAGAGTCTGGTTTTTCAGACCAAGAATACGAAGAAGCAGGTGGAAGCTTATTAGATTCTGCAGAAGATGTTTGGACTAAGTCAGAATTAATATATAAGGTAAAAGAACCTTTAGAACCAGAATATAAGTATTTTAGAGAAGGTTTAATAATTTTCACCTATCTACACTTAGCTTCAAACAAAGAACTTACAGAAAAGCTTATGGAAACAAAAACTATAGCTATTTCATTTGAAACAGTTCAAGATGAAAATGGTCTTCCTTTGCTTAAACCAATGTCAGAGGTAGCAGGTAGGATATCTGTTCAAGAAGGAGCAAGATATTTAACATCTACTGAAGGTGGTAAAGGTAAGTTAATTGAAGGTGTACCAGGAGTTGCTCCTGCACACATAGTAATACTTGGAGCAGGAACTGTAGGAACAGCAGCTACTAGGATGGCAGTAGGTATGGGAGCAAGGGTTACAGTCCTTGATGTAAATATAGAAAGACTAGGAGAACTTTTAGAAATCTTCTCTAACACCATAGAAACTAGATATTCTAATAGTTATAATATAGCTGATTCTGTAGAATCTGCAGACCTTGTTATTTCAACAGTCTTAATTCCAGGTTACAAGACACCTCAACTTATTTCTGAAAAAATGGTTAAGAGTATGGAGAAAGGCTCTGTTATAGTGGACGTTGCAATCGACCAAGGTGGATCTACAGATCTTACAGTAGGTCATGCAACAAGTTATACAAATCCAACCTTTGTTGCTCATGATGTAATTCACTATGCCGTAGGAAATATTCCTGGAGCAGTTCCAAGAACATCTAGCCAAGCTCTATCCAATGCAACAACTAAGTATGCCTTAGCAATTGCAAATCTTGGTTGGGAAGGAGCAATAAAAAAATATCCTGAACTTTATAAGGGATTAAATGTTCAAGATGGAAAAATTAGATATAAAGGTGTGGCAGAATCTCTTGATCTACCATATGAAAAACTAGAAGTCTAAAAAAAAGATTGCCAGAATTAATTCTGGCAATCTTTTACTTTATTTTTATCTTTTGATTTTAGTATTTGGTTCTATGGATTTAATAATATCTTGACTCTTATCAAGTATAGTTTCAAGATCCTCTTCATTTTCAAGCTCTATTTTTAGATTTTCTGTCATAAAGGAAACTGAAGCGTCCTTTACTCCATCAATTTTTTTTATAGATTCTTCCATTTGTGCTGCACAATTTGCACAACCAAGATTTTGTAATTTAAATTTCTTTTTCATAAATCCTCCTACTCCCAAACATGTTCTAGGGCAGTTTTTACTATTATTTTAACGTGTTCATCAGCCAGTGAATAATAGACACTCTTGCCGTCTCTTCTTGATTTTACAAGATTATTATCTTTTAAGTATTTTAGTTGGTGGCTGATTGCTGATTGGCTCATATCTAGAATACTAGATATTTCTGTTACAGATTTTTCTTCGAAAAATAGAGCATACATTATTCTAATCCTGGTCGAATCACCAAATACTTTAAACAAATCCGCCAGGTCAAAAAGATCATTATCTGATATATTTTGTAAACTTTTTTCCATAGAAATCCTTTCAAGTTCATATGAACATCTGTTCATATGAATATTATATCATATATTTGTTGAAATTCAAGTCTAGACTATATTTTTATAAACATTGAAAATAAGGGAAAAAAGTGTATATTATCAAGGCGAGCTTTAAGCATAAATAAGTTTAAAAGGAAGTGAATTATGCGAGAAAAGTTTAAATTACATTCAGATTATAAACCAACGGGTGATCAACCCTATGCAATAAAAAAACTTGCCAATGGTTTAAAAGAAGGTGAAAAACACCAGATTTTGAAAGGTGTTACTGGATCCGGAAAAACTTTTACCATGGCAAATATAATACAAGAAGTCCAAAGACCAACTTTGGTTTTGGCTCATAATAAAACACTAGCCTACCAGTTATTTACAGAGTTTAAAGAATTTTTTCCTGAAAATGCTGTAGAGTATTTTGTATCCTATTATGACTATTATCAACCAGAAGCTTATGTGGCTGCAACAGATACCTATATAGCTAAAGACTCATCGATAAATGATGAGATAGATAAACTAAGGCATTCAGCTACTATGTCACTTTTTGAAAGAGATGATGTAATAATAGTTGCCTCAGTTTCATGTATATATGGTTTGGGAGATCCTATGGATTACAAGAAACTAGTAGTTTCTTTAAGACCAGGTCAAGAAATTTCACCAGAAGATGTTATGAAACATTTAGTAGAAGTTCAGTTTGTAAGAAATGACTTGGACTTTCAACGTGGAACTTTCAGAAGAAGAGGAGATGTACTCGATATTTTTCCTGCGTCAGAAGATGAAAGTGCTATCAGGGTAGAATTTTTTGGAGATGAAATAGAAGAAATTAAGGAATTTGATGCTTTGACTGGAAAAGTTACTGCCAAAATTTCCCACGCTTATATATATCCGGCTAGTCACTATGCAACTACCAAAGAAAAGGCAGAAAAAGCAGTAGAATCTATCAAAGCAGAGCTTAAAGATAGACTAAAAGAGCTGGAAGATCAAAATAAACTAGTAGAGGCCCAAAGGCTTGAACAAAGAACTAATTATGATATAGAAATGCTTCAAGAAATAGGTTTTTGTTCAGGAATAGAAAACTATTCTAGGCACATGTCTCAAAGAGAACCTGGCTCTAGGCCTTATACACTTATAGATTATTTTCCAGATAATTTTATGCTTTTTGTTGACGAGTCTCATGTATCTATTCCTCAAGTAGGAGGAATGTATGAGGGAGATAGGTCTAGAAAGCAAAACCTGGTAGATTTTGGTTTCAGACTTCCATCTGCTCTTGACAATAGGCCTTTAAAATTTAAGGAGTTTGAAAGTCTTATAAAGCAAACTTTATACGTTTCTGCAACTCCTGGTCCTTATGAGCTTGGAAAATCTAAAGAAGTAGTCGAACAAATTATAAGACCAACTGGCCTATTAGATCCAGTAGTAGAAGTAAGACCAACAGAAAATCAAATAGATGACCTTATAGAAGAGGTTCACAAAACCATAGCCAAAAAGGAAAGAGTTCTTGTTACAACCTTAACTAAGAGGATGGCAGAAGATTTGACTACTTATTTGGAAGAAAATGGAATAAAAGTTAGATATCTTCACTCTGATATAAAAACAATAGAAAGAAGTGAAATCATTAGGGATTTAAGACTTGGAAAGTTTGATGTTCTTGTGGGTATCAACTTATTAAGAGAAGGACTTGATATACCAGAAGTTTCTCTTATTACTATTCTCGATGCAGATAAAGAAGGTTTCTTAAGATCTGAAACTTCTCTTGTCCAAACTATTGGTCGTGCTGCTAGAAACAGTGAGGGCCATGTAATTATGTATGGTGATAAGATTACTAAGTCTATGAAAAAGGCCATTGATGAAACAAACAGAAGAAGATCTATCCAAGAAGAATATAACCTAGAACATGACATCACTCCAACCTCTATCAAAAAGAATATTTCTGAAATTATTCAAGTTACTAAGGTTGCAGAAGATAGTGAAGTAGAAGAATTCTCTAAGGAAGATGTTAAAGATATATTAATAAATATGGAAGCAGAGATGTATAAGGCCGCAGAAGAACTTGATTTCGAAAGAGCAGCAGCACTTCGTGACCAAATTTCTAAGATGAAAAGCACATTTATAGGAGCCTAAATGATAGAAAATAAAATAATTATAAAAGGTGCTAGGACTAATAACCTAAAAAATGTAGACCTTACCATTCCAAGAGACAAGATGATTGTATTTACGGGACTTTCAGGTTCCGGTAAATCAACCCTTGCCTTTGATACAATCTATGCAGAAGGTCAAAGAAGATATGTGGAAAGTCTTTCCTCATATGCAAGACAATTTTTAGGCAACTTAGATAAACCAGACGTAGATTCAATAGAGGGGCTTTCGCCTTCTATTTCTATTGACCAAAAAACAACCAATCGTAATCCAAGATCTACTGTTGCTACTGTAACAGAGATCTATGACTACTATCGTTTGTTATTTGCGAGAGTTGGAGATGCTTTTTGTCCAGTGTGTGGCAAAAAAATCGAAGCTCAAACTATAGATCAAATGGTAGATAAAGTTTTGACTCTAGATAATAAAACTAGAATTCAAATTCTTGCCCCTGTTATCAGAAGAAAAAAAGGTCAACATAAAAGAGCTCTAGAAAATATCCAAAAGCAAGGTTATGTAAGAGTTATGATAGATGGGGAGAGGTATGATCTGGAAGAAGAAATCAACCTTGATAAAAATAAAAAACATGATATTTCTGTAATAGTAGATAGGATTATAGTAAAAGATGGAATTAATGCTAGACTTACAGAGTCATTGGAAACGGCCCTTAATTTAGCTGAAGGACTTGTTCAAATAGATGTGATTGATGGAGAAGGATTTTTGATGAGTTCAAATCTTGCCTGTCCAGATGGACATATTTCTCTACCAGAAATTACACCAAATATGTTTTCTTTTAATGCACCAATAGGAATGTGTCCTGACTGTAATGGTCTAGGTTTTCATATGCAAGTAGATCCTGATTTAGTAATACCGGATAAAGAATTGACTATTGATCAAGGAGCAATAGAAGCTTATGCTACAAGTGGTAAGGGAACCTATTATTATGAAGTGGTAAGAGCTATAGCAAAAAACTTTGATTTTCCAACAGATCAACCTATTAAGGAAGCCCCAAAGGCTATGATAGATGAAATACTTTATGGAACTAAGAAGGAAATATCTTTTGTGTTTGATTCACACTTTTCAGGAAAGAAAAGATATAAGGGACACTTTGAAGGAGCCATAAAAAATATTTACGATAGATACCAAAGAACTTCTTCAGAAAATATGAAAAAGAAATTTAGAGACTATATGTCACAAGAAGAATGTTCTACTTGTCATGGAGATAGGTTAAAGCCTGAAGTTCTTTCTATAAAGGTTGGAGAAAAAAATATTTCTGAGATAGCAAGGATGAGTGTAGATGATTCTATAGTATTTTTCAATAACTTAAAGCTTGAGCCTATGAAGGAAAAGATTGCCGAACTTATCATAAAAGAGATTAAGGGAAGATTAAAATTCTTACAAGATGTAGGATTAGGATATTTGACTCTTTCAAGATCAGCATCAACCCTTTCAGGTGGAGAAAGCCAAAGGATTAGGCTTGCAACTCAGATAGGTTCAGGATTAGTTGGGGTATGCTATGTTCTAGATGAGCCTTCCATAGGGCTCCATCAAAGAGATAATGACAAACTCATTAAATCCCTAAGAAATCTTACAGATGCTGGAAATACATTAATAATAGTAGAACATGATGAAGACACTATAAAAGAAGCAGACTATATTGTAGATATTGGCCCTTTGGCAGGTATCCATGGAGGAGAAGTAGTAGCCAAAGGATCACTTAAAGACATTAAAGCCTGTAAAAATTCAATTACTGGAGATTATTTGGCAGGTAGGGTAAAAATTCCTCTACCTCAACAAAGAAGATCATCAGATAAATTTATAGAAGTAAAGGGAGCCCGTGAAAACAACCTTAAAAATATAGATGTAAAATTTCCTCTTGGAGTATTTACTACTGTAACAGGGGTTTCAGGATCAGGAAAATCTTCTTTAGTAAATGAAATTCTTTATAAGGGACTTGCAAGAAAAATTAATAAGTCAAAAATAAAAGTGGGCAAGCATGATGAAATTATTGGAGCGAATCAGGTTGATAAGATTATTTCTATTGATCAGTCTCCTATAGGAAGAACACCAAGATCTAACCCTGCAACCTATACTAAGGTCTTTGATAATATACGTGAAGTTTTCGCCATGACTAATGAAGCGAAAATGAAAGGATTTAATAAAGGAAGATTTTCTTTTAACGTAAAGGGTGGAAGATGTGAGGCTTGTTCAGGAGATGGTACTATAAAGGTAGATATGATGTTCTTGCCAGATATCTATGTTCCTTGTGAAGTTTGTCATGGTAAAAGATATAATAGGGAAACTTTGGAAATAAAATATAGAGGTAAAGACATTTCCGATGTATTAAATATGACTGTAGAAGAGGGGATTGAATTTTTCGAAAATCACCCATCAATTGTTAGAAAACTACAAACCTTATATGATGTAGGACTTGGATATATAAAAATAGGGCAACCATCTACACAACTTTCAGGAGGAGAAGCTCAAAGAGTAAAACTTGCCTCAGAGCTTTCTAAAAGATCTACAGGCAACACGATTTACCTTTTGGATGAACCAACTACAGGACTTCATATGGCAGATGTTCATAAATTAATAGAAGTATTAAATAGACTAGTTGACCAAAATAACACAGTCATAGTTATAGAACATAATTTAGATATGATAAAAGTATCAGACTATATAATAGATTTAGGACCAGAAGGTGGAGTAGGTGGAGGTCAGCTAGTAGGATCGGGAACTCCAGAAGAAATTGCTGATAATAAAAAATCTTATACAGGAGAATACCTGAAACCATTATTATAAGATAAAAAGGCTCTGAAATTATTCAGAGTCTTTTTTATTTTTTTCATGTATTATAAATTTATAATACTAAAAAAAATATAGTATAAATAAATTATTCTAATATTTTGCAAACCTTTAGGTATATGATAATATAAGTAAGAAAAAGTTTAATGAAGAAAATGGAGGAAGCGCTATTAACTGTATTATTGGACAATCTGGTGGCCCAACCAGTGTTATTAATTCAAGTCTTGCTGGAGTGATTTCTGCAGCTATAGATAGAGGAGTTGATCATATATATGGGATGGAAAATGGTATTGCTGGTTTAATAGAAGGAAGAGTAATTGAAGTAGACCAAAAGGCTTATAAAAGTAAGAATATAGAAGATGAACTGAAGTCAGAGCCTGCTGCTATCTTTGGATCTTGCAGATATAAATTGCCGGAAGATTTAAGTGATGAGGTCTATGGAAGAATTTTTGAAACCTTAAAAAAATATGAAATATCTAGTTTTATTTATATAGGTGGAAATGACTCTATGGATACCGTTGTAAAATTAAATAAGTACATAGAAAAAAATAATATCCAAGGAATAAATGTTCTAGGAGTTCCTAAAACAATTGACAATGATCTTAGAGAAATGGACCATTCACCAGGTTTTGGTTCTGCAGCCAAATATGTAGCTACAGCACTAAAACTAGTAAGAACTGATGTAAATATCTACAATGTTAAATCGGTTACCTTTGTAGAAATAATGGGAAGAAATGCAGGATGGCTAGCGGCTTCTGCCCTACTTGCAAATTATAAGGAACCAAGAAGAGCGGTGAATCTTCTTTATCTAAAAGAAGTAGAAAAAACAAAAGAAGAGATTCTTTTTGACATTAAACAAGGCTTAGAGTATGAAAATAACTTAGTTATAGCAGTTTCAGAAGGTTTTATGGACAAGGAAGGCTATTTTGAAAGAACTGATTGTGCATCTTTTGATTCAGGTTTTGGTCACCCCGTAATTTCAGGAATAGGAGAAAAGCTTTCTAATTTTGTTTCGAATAAGCTTGGTATAAAATCTAGATCGGTAGAACTAAATATATTACAAAGAACAAGCTTTTTGATATCAGGTCAAGATTCAAAGGAAGCTTTTGAACTTGGAGAATCTGCTCTTATAAAATCTATGGAGGAGACAAATCTTATACCTATAGTAAAAAGAGAAGAAGGAAAAGACTACCAATATTATATTGACTATGTAAAACCAGACCTTATAGCTAATAAAGAGAAGCTTATTCCACAAGATTGGTTAGAGTCTTATACTGTTCTAGAAGATAAAATTGTAGATTATGCTCTTCCATTAATTCAAGGCGAGATTAGGGAAAGTTTTACAAATGGAATGATTTCATTTATAAAAAAAGGTGATTTTACTAAAAAAGTATATTAATAAAAAAAAGCTTACTTGAAGTAGGCTTTTTTTATTTTTTAAAATATTTGTTTGATGGCTTTATTCGGGTATAAATTTAAGAAATAAGTGGAGGAAATTATGACATTAAACAAAATAAAAGAAAAAAATTTTATATATCAAGATTTTTCTAAATCTGAATTACAGGTAAAACTTGCTAGAGTTTCAAGAATTTGCGAAAATTTTAAAATTCCTGTGATGATTTTAATAGATGGTTGGGAATCATCTGGTAGAGGGCATGTGGTAAGTGAGATTACAAAGGAATTGAATCCGAAATTTTTCGATGTAGATGTATGCTCTAATGATGATAGTGATGGTGAATTTTCTTTTATACGTAATGCATGGAAAAATGTTCCCGCCCAAAGTCATATTAAAATTTTTACCCATTCCTATTACTATGATCTTTTTGATAATGTTTCTTATAAAGAAGAAGAGATAAAATCAAGGTTAGAAGAGATTGAAAATTTAGAAAAGATGCTTACGGATAATAAAACTATTATTATAAAAATCTTTCTAGATATAGACGAAGACGAGCAAGAAAAAAGAATAGAAAAATTAAAAGGATCAGTTAAAAAATCATTTTATATAAATTCTATAGACAAGAAACAAATTAAACAACATAAGGCCTATGAAAAAAACTTTGAAAATATTTTAAAAAGTACTAATTTCAACTTTTCAAGATGGAATATAGTAGATTCTAATAATTTGAAAAAAGCTGCTAAAGAAGTCTTAGGTCTAATGATCGATCAAATGACTATAGGAATAGAGAGAGTAGGAAACCAAGACAAGGATAAAGATAGAACTACCAGGTCCTATAATAAAAAAGTTCATATTATAGAAAACCTTAACTTATCTAAGGAGATTTCTGATGAAGAATATCAAGAAAAAAAAGATAAGCTACAAAAAGAAGTTGCAGAAACAATGTATAAACTCTATAATGCTGGAATTTCTTCTGCACTAGTGTACGAAGGAGTAGATGCAGCAGGAAAGGATGGAGCAATAAAAAGGCTTATAAAGGAAGTAGACCCAAGACTTTATAGAGTTCATGCCATATCAGCTCCGACACAAGAAGAACTTGCAAAGCATTACTTGTGGAGATTTTATACTAAACTACCACAAAGAGGATATACATCTTTCTTTTCTAGGTCATGGTATGGCAG
>JBQDYR010000036.1:0-15580 GCA_052105355.1 Anaerococcus sp. | reverse complement strand
GAGATGTTATGATAAACACTTATTTACTTTGCGGCGGTCCTTCTAGTGAACACGATATTTCTTTAAGGAGTGCCTTAAATATTTCTAAAAACCTTAACAAAGAAAAATACAAGATAAAGCTTGTATATATTGACAAAAAAGGACGTTTTTCCGAGTCTTTTGATCCTATAGATACAAAAGATGAATTCGACCTAGTACAAAAAACTAAAAAAAACACCTTAGAATCTATTGCAGATTTTTGCAACGAATTAAAAAATTTGGATAAAGAAAAAACTATTATTATTCCCGCTATCCATGGAACATATGGAGAAGATGGAACTATCCAAGGCTTTATGGATGTACTAGACCTTCCATATATAGGTAATGGACTCCTATCTTCTGCAGTATGTATGGATAAAGTTACTACTAATGATATTTTTGAAAAAAATAAACTTGACCAAGCAAGATATCTATGGGCTACTGAAGAAAGTCTTACAGAAGAATTTTTACAAGAATGCGATGACTACATAAAGTTTCCTCTAATAGTAAAACCTTCAGCCAACGGTTCTTCAGTAGGTGTTAACAAGGTTTATAATAAAGAAGAACTATTAGAAGCTGCTAAAGAAGCCTTAAAATATGATAAAAAAGTTTTAGTTGAAGAATTAATAGAGGGCCAAGAAATAGAGATTGGAGTAATCGGTAATACAAATCCAAAATCTTCAAGACCTGGAGCCTATGTTACAGACCATCTATTTTTAGACTATGATGCAAAATACTTTGACAAAGATACTAAAGAATCTCTCCCTTACGAAATGATTGAAGAGGATGAAAAAAGAGCCAGAGAATTTGCTATCAAGTGTTATGAAGCTTGTGGATGTAATGGCTTTGCAAGAGTTGATATTTTTTATACTGAAGATAGAAAACTTTTAATAAATGAGATAAATACTTTCCCAGGCTTTACACCTACTTCTTTCTTTACAAGACTTATAGAGTTAACCTATAAAATTAGTTTTTCTGACCTGCTTGATCTTTTAATCGAAGAAGGATTTAAATCTTATAAAAAAAGGAGAATTTCATGATTAAAAGAACTTTGGGACAAATTGCAAAAACGCTTAAGGCTGAACTTTCAACTCCTGAAAAAGCCGATGTTGAAATTTGTGGAGTATCAACAGATTCTAGAACTATAAAAAAGGGAAATTTATATATTCCTTTAATAGGTGAAAAATTTGATGGAAGAATTTTTATCAAAGAATGTCAGGATGCAGGTGCAAGTGCATTTTTGGTTGATAAAAGCTTTAAAATTACTTCAGGAATAAAAATTCCTCATATTATAGTAGAAGATACAAAGAAAGCCCTACAAGATTTAGCCAAAGCTTATAAAGAAGAATTAGACTTAAAAATTGTTGCTATAACTGGATCAAATGGTAAGACTACTACAAAAAACATTATGACTTCAGTTCTTTCGACCAAATACAAGGTAGAAAAAACCAAGGGTAACTTAAATAATGATATAGGATTACCAAAGACTGTATTAGAATTTGATGAAGATACAGAAATTGGTATTTTAGAAATGGGAACTGACAATTTTGGAGATATTTCTCTTTTAACAAATATAGCAAGACCTGATATAGCTATAATAATGAATATTGGTGATTCTCACTTAGAAAATTTAAAAACAAAAGAAGGCATAGCCAAAGCCAAACTTGAAATTCTAGAAGGCCTAAAAGAAGATGGAATCTTTATCTATAATGGTGATGATGAAACTTTAAAAAAAGTTATACCTACTTATCAAATAAAACAAAAGGTTATCTCCTTTGGTAAAAATAGGAATGTAGATTTTAAAGTTGAGGCTAAAGAAGAGACTAAACACATGACTTCTTTTGCTAAAGATAATGAATTTTATTCTGTTCCACTTTTAGGAAGTCATCAAGTCTATAATGGTGCTTGTGCAGTCTTAATAGGCGAAATTTTTAATCTAACATCTGATCAAATAAAAAGAGGCCTATCAAACTCTACTAAAGAAGCAAATAGAAATACACTTATAGAATGTCATGGATTCGATATATTAGATGATGCTTATAAATCAAACCCCCAATCCTTGATGCAAGGACTTCAAACGACAAATATGCTTGGAGGATACACAAGAAAAATTGCAGTTTTGGGAGATATGCTTGAACTTGGACAAAATCAAGATCAACTTCACTATAATGCTGGAAAGAATATTAACCCAAAAGAAATCGAATATGCACTATTTTACGGTCCTTTATCTAAATATATGTTAGAAGGTGCTTTAGAAAATTTCCCAGAATCAAGAGTGAAACACTTTGACGATAAAAATGATTTAATAGACTATCTTAAATTTTTAATAATAGAATCTAGTCTAGTTTTTGTTAAAGGTTCCAGAGGTATGCATATGGAAGAAGTAATAGAATCCATATATCAACTTAGGGTATAATAATATAGATATAGAAAAATAAGGAGGTCTTATGATTTATACAGTTACATTAAACCCATCAGTAGATTTGTTTTTAGAGATGAATAAACTGGAATATGGTAAAAGAAGTCACGTTGATGATGAATTTACACTACCAGGTGGTAAAGCAATCAACGTATCTAGAGTTCTATCACAATTAAATATTCCAACAGTAGCCACAGGTTTTACTGGTGGTTACCAAGGAGATTTTATAAAAGAATGGCTCAATAAAGAAGATATTATGACAGACTTTGTGGATATTGAATACCAAAACAGAACAAATATTAAACTTCTTTTGGATAATCAAGAAACAGTTATAAATTCATACGGTCCTAAAGTAAGCCATGAAGAAGTTGGAGAACTCTTACATTATTTATCAAGAGTTGGTGAAGGTGATACCATCGTAATGGGAGGATCTGTACCAAAACTTGAAGATAAAGACGACTATGATATTTATCAAAGAATGGTTGCAATTGCTAAGGCAAATAAGTCTCAATTTATAATTGATATACCTGCAGAATATTTGGTAAATGTTATAAAAGAAGGACCTATACTTGTAAAGCCAAATATAGAAGACTTGGAAGTTATATTTGGTACAAAGATTGAAACCAATGAACAACTTACTTATTATGGTAAGCAAATTATAGAAATGGGAGCAAAATATGCCATAGTTTCTTATGGTGAAGAAGGATCAATGTTCTTTGATGATAAAGGTAATGCCTATATTGCAGAACCCATCGATACCGAAGATGTAGTTAACTCTACCGGTTGTAGGGATGCTATGATTGGAGGCTTTATAGGAACATTTGTTAAAACTTCTGATCCATTAGAAGCTTATAAAATGGCTGTAGCCGCTGCAACAGCAACTGCCAAGGTAGTAGATCTTCCAAACAGAAAGCAAATAGAAGAAGAGCTTGAATTAGTTAACATTAAAAAACTATAAATAAAAGACCATCCGCAAGGATGGTTTTTTTATTAGAAAAAAGTTTAAAGATAAAAAATCTAAAAGCTTAATAAATTTTTAATATAGAGTCATTACCACTTTTGCAACCTCAAAGTAGCAAAGTAGACCTAGAGAGTCAACTATTGTTGTAATTAATGGTGATGCCATTATAGCAGGGTCAAAGTTTAATTTCTTTGCAAGCATTGGTAATGCTGACCCAACAAATTTTGCAAGAATTATTATTACAAGTACTGTCACACCAACTATAAATCCAATTTCTGGACTTACTTTATCAAAGAAAATACTTTTTCCTGCCGCCACAAATCCCATAAAAGATCCAGATATAAGTCCTACCCTAAGCTCTTTAAGTATTACATTAATCCAATCTTTATTCATATCTATATCGCCTGTTGCCATATTACGAATAACAAGTGTAGATGACTGACTTCCTGCGTTTCCACCTGAGTCGGTAAGCATTGGTATAAAGATATTAAGAGCAATCATAGTTTGTAAAACTGATTGGTAATTTTTTAATATTGTAGATGTGAATGATCCTGAAACCATCAAGAATAATAACCAAGGAAGTCTATTTTTAGCAAGTCTCCAAGCAGATGTACTTAGGTATTCTCCCTCATCTGGTGTTGTAGCCGCCATGATTTGAAAGTCTTCTGTTGTTTCTTCTTCCATTACATCAAAGATATCATCAACAGTTATTATACCAACCATTCTTCTTTCACTATCTACTACTGGTAAAGAAGTAAAACCATATCTTCTAAATTGTCCGGCTACATCTTCTTGATCGTCATGAGTTTCAATAGTAATTATATCTTCAAACATCAGATCCTTTACCATCACATCCCTATCACTAGTTACAAGTGTTCTTAGAGATACAAAACCTAAAAGCTTTTTTCCAGCTCCTGTAACATAACAAGTATATATAGTAGTTCTATTTGCTCCTATTTCTTTTATAAGTTCTAATGCATTGCCTACAGTAAAATATTCTTTTAATTCCACATATTCTGTAGTCATTAGACTTCCTGCCGAATCCTCAGGGAATTTTAAAAACTCATTGACAAGTTTTCTTGTTTCACTATCCGATTTGGTCAATACTCTTTTTACAAAGGAGGCGGGCATTTCTTCAAGAGTATCGATCATATCATCAAAGTTTAAATCTTTTATGATGTTATCAATCTCTAAATCTGTTATTCCTGATAAAAGTTTTTGTTTTTGATCATGATCAAGCTCTGCAAATACTTCAGCAGCATCATCCTTTTTCAATAGTCTAAAAACTATAATCGAATCTTCATCACTCAGATTTGATATAAATTCTTCTATATCTACTGGATTTGTTCTGTTTAATAAATCTGCAAGTTTCAAAAACTTTTTTTTATTTAATAATGAACCAAGTTCTTCAATTCTTTCTTCAAAATTATAATGTTTGTTTTGAACCATTAATTTTTACCTCCTTTTTAGGAAATTATATTAAAACTCCTATAAGTATAAGTTTATCTTATTTAAGTCTATTACCTTTGTCAAGCTAAGAGTTAAATATAAAAATCGAAGTTACTAGCAACTCCGATTTCTATAACTTATTTTTCTATTTTTTCTAGCATAGCTTCTAAGGCCCCAATATACTGTAAATCAGAACTTAGATTTTCTTCATCTTCAGTAGTATCACTTTCAACATTATTAATTATTTTATCTGGTTTTGCACCTATCTCGTGAATTTTCTTCTTACTTGGTGTGAAATATTCACTAACAGTTATCTTAGCACCGCTACCATCTTCAAGTGGGAATATCTTTTGAACTATCCCCTTACCAAAAGTAGTTGTACCTACAATTGTAGCTCTATCTCTATCTTGTAGAGCTCCTGACATAATTTCACTTGCTGAGGCTGAGTTTTCATTTACTAAAATAACAAGTGGAATATCATCCATTTCAGCATCAGATTCTTCAATAATTTCCTTACCATTTTTATCTACAGTAGATACTATAACTCCTTCATCAAGGAAGATATCAGTAATCTTAAGACAAATATCCAAGGCTCCACCTGGATTATTTCTTAAATCAACTATTAAGCCTTCTGCTTTCTTATCTTTAAGATCTTTAAAATGATTTACAAACTCATCATAGGAAACATCTTCAAATTGTTTAAGTTTTAGATATCCAATTTTATGTCCATCAGTCTCTACCATTTTTGATTCTACTGTTTGGACTGTAACATTGGCCCTTTTTAATTTTATAGTTTTTTCTTCCGCTTTTCCTTTATCATTAGTTCTTAATATTGTAAGCTCTACTTCAGTACCAGGTTTTCCTTTTATCTCTCCTATAGCTTCTTCCATCTGAAGTGCTGAATATTCTTTACCATTGACCTTGGTAATAAAATCTCCAGGAATAATTCCTGCTTCTTCTGCTGGTGAGTTTTCAAATGTTTGAATAGCTTTAATAAAACCTTCCTGAGAAGCTTGAACTACTACACCAATACCTGCATATTCTCCATTCACACTTTCCATAAGATTATTAAATTCATCTTTTGTATAAAATTGAGTGTAAGGATCACCAAGGTTTGCAAACATACCCTTTATGCTTCCCTCGTATAGTTCATTATCATCATAATCAAAAAGATAATTTTCTTCAATCAAGTCTTTCATTGCATCCATTTCCATCATATGATTTTGATCTTTTTGACTAAAAGATTGTATTCCTGTGCCAGTATTTTTTCCTAATGTATATCCTACAAATCCTACACCCAAAGTGAGGGCGAAGGCTAAAAGGACCTTACCTATTTTTTTCATTTATCCTCCATTTATCCTAAAAAGAATAATCTTAAATATTTCCAATAAAAATACTGAAATATTCATTTTTTTATCTTGTCTTTAATTTTACCACAAAATCAATCTTTACTAAAGAAAAATAAAAATCCCCTTATTCATCTATATTTAAACATCTATAGGGGTATATGAATTTAAGGAGGATATATGATAGAAGTACATAAGAATATTTATATGAAAAAATTTCCCCTTACAGGAAATCCTTTAAGATCTATAAATATTTTCGTAATAAAAACAGAAGAAGGAAATCTTATAGTGGATACAGGGTTTAATAATCCTGAAAATATTGCAAACATGGAAGAATTATTTGATGAATTAAACCTTGATATAAGTAAGACTTCATTATTCTTAACTCATTTACACTCAGACCATGTAGGACTTGCTAAATATTTGGAAGAAAAAGGAATCAAAGAAATCTTTCTATCAGAAGTTGATGGATTTATAGTAGAAAATGGGTTTAATGTCGATGATTTTCAGTGGCAAAATATTATAAATAACTCAATTTTGCAGGGATTAGCCAACGAGAATTTAGATATAAATGACCATCCTGGTTTCAAAAATAGGCCAAAAAAAAGTTTACCTATACCAAGGTCAATCCCAAAGATAGAATAAAACTTGGAGATTTTGACTTTGAACTTATAGATGAAGCTGGTCATACCCCTGGAATGCTTGGACTTTATGAAAAAAATAAAAAAATCATATTTTGCGGTGATCATATCTTAGGAAAAATAACTCCGAATATAACATGGTGGGGTGATGAATATGGAGATAGTCTTGGAACATATCTTAAAAACCTAGAAAAAATTAAGAACTATGACATAGGATATCTATTCTCTTCTCATAGATTTTTAATAGAAGATGTAAATGAAAGAATAGATCAATTAAAGGCTCATCATGAAAAAAGACTTAAAGAAACTTTATCAGTTATAGAAAAATATGGTAAAGTTACAACCTATGATGTTACTAAAAACCTTCAATGGGATATAAGAGCTAAGAATTGGAATGATTTTCCAGACAGCCAAAAGTGGTTTGCAACTGGAGAAGCCTCTGCCCACTTAAAATACCTTTTGAATCAAGGACAAGTAAAAGAAGAACTTGAAGATGGAGTTTACTATTATACAATAAAAAATAAAACTTAAGTAAAAAACTCTTACAAAATACATTGTAAGAGTTTTTTTATAATTTTTTTTAGAAATCAAAGTATTTTTCAACCTTATCTTGTTGAATTTGATCTTTTATTTCTAGTGCTTTTTCTTTACCTTCTAAGATTTCTATAATCTTTAAAGCTTGGTAAAGGGCTGTAGCAGGACCTCTTCCTGTTATTAACTTATCATCTATAACAACAAGCTGATCATCTATATATGAATCTAGACTTTTTAGATCTTTATCATAGCCTGGGTAAGATGTTGCTTTTCTGCCTTCTAAAATACCTGCCCTCTCTAAAACTATAGGCCCTGCACAAATAGCAGATACATATCCATTATTTTTATTTACCTTTTGTAAAATTTCTATTACCTTATCACAATCCCTAAGGTTTGTAGCTCCTGGCATTCCTCCAGGTATATAACAAAGTATATAGTCGTCTGGATTTACTGCAGAGATAAGCTTATCTGCCAAAACAGGAATATTATGAGACCCCATAACTTCTCTATCCTCTGTTATTGAGACTGTATCAACCTTAATTCCTGCTCTTTTTAGATAGTCTACTGGCGTCAAAGCTTCTATTTCTTCAAATCCATCTGCTAAAAAAACTAGAACTTTTTCCATAATTACTCCTTTCTCCTATATACTTCTTTTACCCAAACTTTCTTATTTTTCTCTATTTTCAAAAGCTTCCCAGTCTTTTTTAAAGTTTTCTATACCTTGACTAGTAAGTGGATGTGTCCACATTTTTTCAAAAAGATCCCCTGGAATTGTTGCTATATGTGCTCCTGCTAGGGCTGCTTCTTCTACATGTCTACTATTTCTAATTGATGCAGCAATAATTTCTGTATCAAAACCATAATTATCTAAAATCACTCTTAAATCTACTATAAGATCCATACCATTTTCTCCCATATCGTCAATTCTTCCTATAAATGGAGATATATAGGTTGCACCTGCTTTTGCTGCAAGTAGTCCTTGGGCGGCTGAGAAAATAAGAGTACAATTTGTTTTTATTCCCTCTTTAGATAAAATATTTATAGCCTTGAGTCCTTCTTCAGTCATAGGTATTTTTACAACAATATTGTCTGCCCATTTGGCAATATCTCTCGCCTGCTCTACCATACCTTCTGTATCATAGGCAGTTACCTCTGCAGATACTGGCCCATTAACTATAGAGCAAATTTCTCCCACAACTTCTTTAAAATCTCTTCCTTCTTTTTTAATTAAAGATGGGTTAGTTGTAGCCCCATCACAAAGACCTAAGTCATTTATTTTTTTTATTTGATTAACATTTGCTGTATCTAGAAAAAATTTCATAATAATCTCCTTTTTTTTAACTCTTATCTATAATTATGATAACAAAAATAATATAAAATGTCTTATATCTTGTAAAATAAATAGTAAGTAATAAAATAAATAAAGAAAGACTTATCAAATTAATTTAAGTAATAAGATTGGAGATTTATGAAAATAATACTAGCTGTGGATAAAAACTTTGCCATTGGTAAGGATAATAAACTCTTATTTCATATAAGTGAGGATCTAAAGCATTTCAAAAAAACTACACTAAATTCTATAGTAATCATGGGAAGAAAAACTTATGAATCTATGGGTGGGGCACTTCCAAAAAGAGATAGTATAATTCTTTCTAGAAATAAAAACTATAAGGCAGAAAATGCTCTAGTTTTTACCAAAAAAGAGGAAGTTCTTAATTATGTGAAAGAAAATCAAAATAAAGAAGCATTTGTAATTGGTGGTGAAGAAATTGTAGAAGTTTTCCTTGACGAATGTGATGAAGCTATTATTACTAAAGTTATGGAAGAGGTAGATGATGCGGATACCTTCCTACATAATTTTGATAATGATCCTAATTTTGAAATATCAGAAGAATCTGAAATCCATGAAGAAAATGAGAAAAAATTTGTTTATATAAAATACAGGAGAAAAAAATGAAAAAAGAACTTTTTATAAGTGACAAGTGCATTGATTGTATAAATTTAATGGAAAAGGAAAAAGAAAATCCAAAATATACAAATGATAAAGAGGTAGAAGTCATAAATATTACAGAATCTATGGCGAACCTAAAAAGATTTTTAGCCTATAGAGATAGTTTAGATGGTTATAAAGAAGCCAAAAAAGACGGAAAGGTTGGAGTTCCATCCATGGTAAAAGATGAAAAAGAAGTAGAGTTCATAGGTGAATATTAAATCAAGTTATCATTTAATATTTAAAAATAAACCCGTTGGCTATTTTTATTAGCTAGCGGACTTGTCTTTATGAGCCGACGGTCTTGTCCCTATGAGGCGACAGGATGGAACTTTATGAGTCCACATATTTGTTTAGTAAAACTTAGATAAATAAAATTTCTTTTATAAAAAAAGAGCAAAAGGTATTTTTGCCTTTGCTCTTATTTGCAATACTCGCTTATCCTATATTTTAATTTCTCTTGAAAATAAGTTTCTAATTCTTTTAATCTTTTTATTTTTTCAGCGTAAAAGCCATTGTTTCCATGCTTTTCTCTTGTTCTCTTGGCTCTTTCTTCTATTCCCAGGTATTCATATTTAATCAATCCATCCAAAAGTTGAATAAGCTTATCATAATCATTGTATTCTATTTGAAAAAGATAATCCTCAATAAATTTCTTATCCTCTTGTCCAATATTCATCTTTCCAGAATAAGAATTTACATCTTTTATAATAAAAGAATGGGTCATAGCTATTCTTGCTGGGAAAAAGAAGGTTTCAGACCTTAAAAGCTCAAAGCCTTTTAAGATATGTCTAGCGCCCTTTTTTTTATCATATTTTCCTATATCATGAAGACATCCTATGGCATAGGCTATATCAGGATCCAGTCCTATCTCTATTGCTATGTTTCTTGCAGTTTTTCCTATAAGATATGAATGTTTTACCCATTTTCCAAAATTTGGATTATCTTCTTTTAGGTAATAATGTATTTTATCTCGATTTGGTATATTACCGTAATTATCTTTATACATCTCTTTTTACCATCTTACCATAGGTATATATTTTCCCATTTTTAGATTTAAGTCTAAAATCACTTTCTTTTATATTTTCTTTAGACTCTCCTATAACAAAATCTTTATTTCTTATTTCATTCTTATAAATTATTTTAAAGTATTCAACTTCCTGATCTTCTATATCCATAATATCAAAAATAAGATCCATATATGCTGCATTATTTACATGCAAATTTTTATCCAAATCTGCCTTTCTTATTTGAATTTTTTTATTTTCTGTAAAGTTTTCTTCAAAAGAAATATCTCTTCCATCATAGATAGATTTTTCTTTTCCATAGGCTTCACCTATTTCTTTAGGAATTTTTACTGGTCTCATTCTTTTAATGTCTATTAACAAAAATAAACAATATGCTTTGGCACAAATTTTCCCACTTTTCTCTATAGAAAAATTCCTATAAGCATAAAATTTATTCATATCTATAGCATGTGTAGTAACGTCTATCTTATCAAAAGACTTTATGGGCTCTATAATCTCTACATCCCAAGAATAAACTACCCAAGCATATTTTTCAAACCATTCTTCTTTTTCTACTTGTTTTGCTTGTTGAAAGGCCACTTCCATCATATATCCCAAAAGATATCTTAATTTTAAAAAAGATTTTGGATTAGTTGCAAATGAAGGAACCTCAAAAGATTTACTTGTCTTCATAAAAACTCCTATAACTTAATAATTTTGTAGGCGATAAATGCTATTATAACAAAAAGACCACCCACTACCATAGTAACTATACTTTTTATCTTAAAAAAGTTAAAACCGCTTATAGCAAGAGCTAAAAATAAACTTCCTAATAAAATGCAAAGACCTAAAAATACTAGGCCAAGAGATTTTTTCTTTTGATATTTTTCTTCTCTATGTATCTGTTCCCTATCTTTTTTTATGACCAATTTAAAGTTCCCTGAAGATAGTTGTCTTAGTATAGACAGTCTTGCTTGTGGAGAGTCTTTCATTATTGTAAATATATCATAAGCCCTTGGTATAGCCCTATATACAAGATTTTTAGGCCTTACCAGTTTAAACATAAGTTTTTTTGCTATCGGATATGCAAGTTCTGCAAAGGACTGGTTATTCACAAATCCTGCCACCATTCCTTCTAGTGTAAATATGGTTTTTCCAAAAAGAGTTAACTCTGCAGGAATTTGGATATCAAAGTCATAAAGAAGTCCAAAAAAATCCTCTATAAGATCAGATATTTTTATCTCATGAAGACTAAGGGTCAAATAAGAATCTAGAATATCTTGGATTCTATTTTCAAATTCTACAATCCTATTAAAGTTAGATCTAATAAGACCCATATTAATTACAGCATCAGATATTAATTTTACCTGGTTAAAAGATGCCCCAACAAATATCTTCATAATCTGAAATCTATAATTTTCCGAAAGAGATCCAACTATTCCAAAATCTAAAAAATAGATTTTTTTCTCCTTATCTATAAATATATTTCCATGATGGGGATCGGCATGGAAAAAACCATAAGAAAAGCATTGGTTGACATAAGAATAGACTAATTTTTCTGAGATTCTTTTCTTCTCATCATTTGGATAGTTTATTATGGTTCTGATTGATTTTCCCCTTATGTAATCCATAGTCAAAACTTTGCTGGTAGTAAACTCTTCATAGACAAGTGGAGATTTTACATACTTATCATCCTTATTTAACCCATAGAATTTTTTTAGATTATTGGCTTCATTAATAAAGTTTATTTCTTTAAAGAGAGACTTTCTAAATTCTTCTATGACTTTTACTAGGTCTAATGACTTAGGTTTATCTTTATCAGACCAGTATTTTTTTGATAAGTCTAACATAATTTTTGTATCTGTCTCTATAATCTTTTCTATGTCGTTTCTCAAAACCTTGATACAAACTTCTTTAATTTCTCCATTCTTTTTAATACTAGCACGATATACTTGAGCTATTGATCCTGAAGCTATGGGTGTTTTATCAAATGATAAAAAAATCTGATTAATATCTGTCTCAAACTCTTCTAAAAGTGTTTTTTCTATTTTAGAAAAATCTTGTGGCGCAACATCATCTTGAAGTTTACTAAGTTCATCTACTATAGTATCAGAGAATATATCTCTTCTTGATGATAATACTTGACCAAATTTTACAAAGACTGGTCCTAGGTTTTCTAGGGCCAGCCTTAGTTTTTTTGCATATTCTATTTCTTTTTTCTTATCTATGGTAAACTTACCATATCTAATTTTGTTTGAAACTAGTTCATTGAAAAAATCTAGAGCTCCAGATTTTATTAACTCTCCTATAATCTCAAACTTTCTTTTAGAATAGTTCATGTTAGTTTTCTTCTTGTTCTTCCTTATTTTTGTTTAAATTTTCAACTTGTCTTTTAACTTCTTCTTTTATATAAAAATCTAAGTCAGATTTTTTTACATATTCGTTAAGTTTTAGGTAGTCTTTTATATTTTCTCTAGTAATTCTTTCAATCTCTGCTCTTTGATCTTTTCCTTTTTCTAAGAGCTTAGTAAACATATCATCTGCCTCGTATCTTGAGATTTCTCCTCTCTCTACCATTTGGTCTACAAAATTTTCTATCCTATCTTTTGAATAATAAAATACACCTGCTCCAAAATCTATAGAGTCTCTAATTAATTTTTCAAAATTATTATCTTTCATAAGCTCCTCCTTTTTATTATTTTACCCATTATTGTTTTTTTATTTTGGAATATCAATTTGTTTATGTTCTATAGAATTTCTCTTTAAAAGCTCTAAAGCATAATCATCCATTCTGTATGCATTGGCATAATAAATTTTTTTAATTCCTGCTTGAATAAGAGACTTAGTACAATTTAAACAAGGAAAATGAGTTACATAGCAAGTACAGCCATCTACAGAGATTCCTTCCTTAGCACAGTATAAAAGTGCATTCATCTCTGCATGGATGGTTGCAATACAATGACCATCTCTCATAGTATGTCCAACTTCATCACAGTGAGGATTCCCCTTAATAGAGCCATTATATCCTGTAGATACTATTCTATTTTCTTCATTTACTAAAACACATCCAACATATGCTCTGTCGCAAGTACCTCTTTGACTGACATTATAAGCAAGCTTCATAAAGTATTCTTCCCAAGTTAATCTATCTTTTGCCATTGTTACCTCCAATTTTCTTAATTCTATTTTATCAAATATAAAATAATAGGATAAGTTACTTTTTAAATAACCTACCCTATTTATATTTATTAATTTAAATTAAGAACTACACTATATACGTTATTTCTATCTAACTTGTCCTTAATATCGAAAAGAAATTCTGTCCTATCTATTTCTTTATCCGAAATGAAGATTGCCCTTATGGATTCTTCATTAATCTTTAGATTATCGATGTTTGGAACTAAGTTTGTAGCTGATACAAGCTCTAATTCTTCACCATCCTCAGTTTTCGCTTTAGGCATAAGATCACTGATTCTATAAGATGACATATAAAATTCTGTATCTATAGTTGTGTCTTCAAAAGCATAATCAATATATATTACATACTTACCTTTAGCTTTTTCTTTTATATTATCGATAATATTTGTATCATAAATTTCTTCAAACTTTCTAATACTTGCATCTATAATTGTTAATTTAAATTGACCTTCAGAATAAAAGGTAGTATAGGTATCAAGTGAAAGATCTTTATTTGCTGATGATTCCACAGTTTCTAAATTTTTCATAGCTAAATTCTTTTCATCATTATCATCAATATTCGCACAAGCTGATAAACTTGTGAATAAAATTAGAGATGTAATAAAAAGTTTCTTTTTCATTTTTACCTCAAACTTTAATTTTTATATTAAATAACGCCTTAAAAAGCTTGTAACTTGCAAATAAGAAGAATACATAAATACCTATCCCAATATATACATTATAGTCCGCTAATGTTGAAGTTACAATAGTAAAAATTATTGATGTAAGAGTTAAAATTCCCATTGACTGACATAGGATTTTTATTGGTTTATTTACTATCATATATCCAGAATTTTCTGTTTTCATATTTTTAACTACCAATAGTCCTAAGGCAAATACTATTATTGCAATTATTGCATATCCTATAAGAAAATTATTATCTATATAAGATTCTCCTAATGGATCTAGAACTTGTTTAATTATAGGATGTTGTTTTTCAACAAATTTATGGAAGGAATCAATTATATCGTACATTACACCTATTTTTAAAACTCCATTTTTAATTACAGAGATAAGATAGGTTATTATATTAAAAAATCCAAATACTACTATTGCCATGCCAAGATGGCCAAAGATATTTCCACTTATTGCTCCTGCTGATATAAAGATTATAAATATTAACCAATATAAGAGCATATTTCTTACAAAATATAATAGAATCCCTGTTAAATTATATACCTCTGATAGGCCAGATGTTCCAACTACCACCTGCTCTATTCCTATATGAACTCCAAAAGTCACAAGAACTAAAAGAAGACCAAATACAATTTTCATCACAAAGTCTTTAGTTTTTGACCAAGGTAGCATCCTTGAAAAATCAAAGTAGTTGGTCATCTGCTCTATACTTGTAAGAAGCATAGCAAGTAAAAAGAGGAATGGAACCATAAAAAAGTTGGTATATTGAGAAAAAAGTGCATTGTTAGGATTTTCATTTAAAATCTTTTCTATGTTGTAGTCATAATTATCTATAGAGGATTCAGCTTTATAGAATATGTCCTTTCTTTCTTTACTATAATATCTATCAACATCTTTTGAATCCATAGATGAAAGCCTTTCATTTGGAATTATATCGTATTTTTTAACAACCCTATCTCTTAATTTTCCACCATACTTTATATATTCTACAGAAATTTTTTCAGGTTTTTTCTTTTTTTGCGCACCTTTTATACCAAGATAATATTCAAAATCTGACACAGAAATAGTAATATTATTATAAGTTTCTTTAACATTATATCTAAAAGTCATGGTATTAATAAGAAGAGTTGCTATAATTAGAAGAATAATCCATATAGAGTTTTTCTTCCATTGTAATTTTGATAGTTTTACAAAATCTTTCATTAATTTCTTCCCCTTTCCCAGTAGAATGAATCCTCCACTTGACTTGGCAGGATATCATACTGAACTATTTCATCTATCTTCATAAGTTCATCTACCTTATCCTTATCCATACCAAGTAAGACTATATAAACCCTACCTA
>JBQDYR010000035.1:0-15689 GCA_052105355.1 Anaerococcus sp. | reverse complement strand
GGTCAAGAAGAAGCCAAGGATTCTTTAAGCGAAGTTGTAGACTTCCTTCATAAACCAAGAAAATATAAGGACATAGGAGCTATCTTGCCAAAGGGTGTACTCTTGGTAGGCCCTCCAGGAACTGGTAAAACTTTACTTGCGAAGGCAGTAGCAGGTGAGGCAAATGTACCATTCTTTATAATTTCAGGATCTGAATTTGTTGAAATGTTTGTAGGACTTGGAGCAAGCAAGGTAAGAGATTTATTTAAACAAGCTAAAGAAAAAGCTCCATGTATAGTATTTATAGATGAAATTGATGCAATTGGTAAGAAAAGAGATGTTTCAGGTTACTCAGGAAATGATGAACGTGAACAAACTCTAAACCAACTTTTAAATGAGATGGATGGTTTTGATGCAACTGAAGGAGTAGTACTTTTAGCTGCAACTAATAGACCAGAAATTTTAGATCCAGCCTTAACAAGACCTGGACGTTTTGATAGACAAGTTAGGGTAGAACTTCCAGATATAAAAGGAAGAGAAGATATCCTAAAAGTACATGCAAGAACTATTAAAAAAGAAGATGACATCGACTATGAAGAAATAGCTAAAGGAACTGCAGGAACATCAGGTGCAGATCTTGCCAATATTATAAATGAAGCTGCCCTTCGTGCTGTTAGAGAAGGAAGAAGCAAACTTTCTCAAGAAGATTTGGAAGAATCAATAGAAACAGTAATAGCTGGTCAACAAAAGAAAAACTCAGTTATCTCAGATGATCAAAAGAAAATCATAGCCTATCATGAAGTAGGACATGCTCTTGTTACAGCTATCCAAACAAATAAGAAACCTGTAACAAAGATAACAATAATACCAAGAACTTCAGGAGCCTTGGGTTATACCATGTCTGTTGATGAAGATGAAAAATTCATAATGACTAAACAAGAGCTCTTTAATGAGATAGTAACACTTGCAGGAGGTAGATCAGCAGAAGAATTAATCTTTAATACAAAGACTACTGGAGCAAGTAATGATATAGAAAGAGCAACATCAATAGCAAGATCTATGGTTACTATATATGGTATGGATGATGACTTTGACTTTATGCAACTTGAACAAATCCAAGGAAGATACTTGGGTGGACAAAGAAGCCTAATTGTGTCATCAGGAACAGGAAATAAAATAGATGAAAAAGTAGCCTATATTATTTCTCAAGCTCATATGAGAGCTATAGAAATATTAAAGGATAATCTTGATAAACTTCATGAAATTGCTGACTTCTTATTAAGAGAGGAAACAATTACTGGAGAACAATTCATGGAAATTCTAAATAAGAAATCTTTAGAACCAAAACATGAAGAAAACACCGATGTGGATTTAGAAAATCTTAGATCAGAAGATGGTCAAGAAATAAATAATGATGAAACTGTTGAGAAGGCAGATGAAGAAAAACAAATACCTTCAGAAGATAAAGAAGTTTCAGAAAATTTAAATGATAAAAACATTGACCAAGATAATGATGAAGAATTAGAATAGAAAAATAAAAAAGTCCTTATTTAGATTAATTTTCTAATAGGGACTTTTTCTATATGAATTTTCACTATAAAAAAATAGTGATAGTTCATAATAGATTTATTTTTATTATCTATTAAATCAGAAATAAAGTTTTTAAAATTAAGAAATTTTAAAATTTATTCTAGCTTGGGTAAGTATTATTATATAATAATATTTGGATTTAAAAATAAGTTTTAATTAGATATTATATATATTATATGTTTTCGTTATAGGAAGGACATTATTTAAAATCTTATCATAGAATAACTAATAGATAAAAAGAATACTACTAATGTTTAGTGAAAAGATTTTATAAAGCTATATTATAATTGTAATTTACACTTAATACAAGTATTGCTATTATATATATTAAGGAAGAAAGTAATTAATAGAGAATATAAAACTAATATTTAAATTTTATATTCTCTATACAAGGTATTAGAGACTCCAGTATTGGAATAAATATATATACGAAAAGTATATAATAAGTCTAAATACAAGTACATTCAGTAAAGAAATTGGAAGCATGACAGGCATTATTAGTTAATAGAATGAATAAATATTCTATAAAAAGAGGTGAAATATGGATAAAAATCAAACAAAAAAAGGTAAATTTATAGCATTAGTTCCATTTTTAATATTTATAGCGGTTTATTTAGGAGTAGGTATAAAGTTAACAATAGGTGGAGAAGAGATGGGATTTTATGCTTTTAAGTCACCTATAGCTGTAATAATTGGTATTATATCTGCATTTTTCTTAATTAAAGGATCTATCGATGAAAAATTTGATATTTTCATCAAAGGATGTGGTGAAGAAAATATCATAATAATGTGCATTATATATCTATTGGCTGGAGCATTTTCAGCAGTTTCAAAATCCATGGGTGGAGTAGATTCAACGGTTAATTTAGGACTTACAATCATTCCCCCATCACTTATAACAGTAGGAATGTTTGTTATAGCAGCCTTTATATCAATAGCTACTGGAACTTCGGTAGGAACAATAGTAGCTCTTGCACCAATAGGTATTGGTTTTGCAGAAAAAACAACTATTTCAATGCCACTTATAATTGGATCTTTAATTGGTGGAGCTATGTTTGGTGACAACCTATCAGTTATATCTGACACAACAATTGCAGCAACTAGGACACAGGGTGTTCATATGAAGGATAAATTTAGGGCGAACGTTTCTATAGCACTTCCGGCTATGGTTGTGACTATAGTACTCCTACTTATATTTGGTAGACCAGAAATTGCACCCGTAAAAGAAGTTTATGAGTACAACTTAATTAAGGTAGTTCCTTACATATTTGTTCTAGTAACAGCACTTGCTGGAATGAATGTATTTCTAGTATTAGTTTCTGGAACAGTAATATCTGGGGCTATAGGACTTTATTATGGCTCTTTCGGATTGTTAGAACTATCAAACCATATATATGATGGGTTTACAGGTATGTTTGAAATCTTCTTACTTTCATTACTTACAGGAGGTCTTGCAGCACTTGTAAGGCATGGTGGTGGACTTGATTGGATTACAGAAAAAATAAGAGGGTCTATCAAGGGAAGAAAATCTGCAGAACTTGGTATAGCTGTAATGACAGGGCTTACAGATCTTGCTGTTGCAAATAATACAGTAGCCATTATAATTGATGGTCCTATTGCAAAAAATATTTGTGAAGAGTTTCAAGTAGATCCAAGAAGATCAGCGTCTTTACTTGATTGTTTTGGAGCAATATTCCAAGGATTTATTCCTTATGGAGCACAACTACTAATGGCTGTTCAATTTACACAAGGAGCTTTGACACCATTTAATGTAATGCCATTTTTATGGTATCAATTCGCTCTAGCATTCTTTGCTATTCTTTCTATTTATATTCCTTTTGCAGATGGATATATTAAAAAGCATCCATGGGATTTTAAAAGATGGCAACCAGTTGATGAATATATAAATCCAAATCTTGAAATTTAATAGATTATATAAAATATTTAGAGAGGCTATTAAAAAGCAAAATTTAAAATATAAGGAGAGGAAAAATGCTTGATAATTTAAGTGAAAAAGGTTTCAACACTAGAGCAATTCATGGTGGATCATTTAAAGATCAATTTGGTTCACTATCAGTTCCGATTTATCAAACATCAACATTCATCTTTGATAATGCAGAACAAGGTGGAAAAAGATTTGCTTTGGAAGAAGAAGGATACATTTACTCAAGACTAGCAAATCCAACAGTTAACTCATTAGAAGAAAAAGTAGCCTTACTTGAAAAGGCAGAGGCCGCTGTAGCAACAGCATCAGGCATGGGTGCTATAACATCATCAATCTGGCCTTTTATTAAAGCGGGAGATCATATAATAGCAGGACAAACTCTTTATGGCTGTACCTTTGCTTTCTTAAATCATGGACTATCAAAACTTGGTGTAGAAATAGATTTTGTAGATACATCACGAGCAGAAAATATAAGAGCTGCTATAAAAGATAATACAAAAATAGTTTATCTTGAAACACCAGTAAATCCAACTATGGTCCTTGCAGATATTGAAGAAATTTCAAAAATAGCTCACCAAGTAGAAGGGTGTAGACTAATAGTAGATAATACCTTTGCCTCACCATATTTACAAAATCCATTAGCTCTAGGAGCAGATATAGTTGTTCATTCAGCTACAAAATACCTTAATGGTCATGGAGATATAGTGGCGGGTATAGTAGCTGGTAAAGCATCAGACATGGCAGAAGTTAGACTTGTTGGACTAAAAGATATGACAGGTGCAGTAATGGATCCGCATAGTGCTTTCTTGATGGCAAGAGGAATGAAAACGCTAGGTTTAAGAATGGATAGACACTGTGAAAATGCACAAAAGGTTGCACAATTTTTAGAAAATCATCCTGCAGTAGAAAAAATCTACTATCCAGGATTAAAATCATTCCCACAATATGCACTAGCTAAAAAACAAATGAGAAAACCAGGCGCAATGATGTCATTTGAAGTCAAGGGTTTAGAAGAAGGAAGAAAGATTATGAATAAGGTAAAACTTTGTTCACTTGCAGTATCTCTTGGAGATACTGAAACTCTTATCCAACACCCTGCAACAATGACACACTCCACATATACTCCTGAAGAATTAGAAGAGGCTGGTATCCCACAAGGACTAATAAGACTATCTGTTGGTCTTGAAGATGTTGATGACATTATAGAAGACTTAAAGCAAGCATTAGATAACTTGTTATAAGTAATTTTAAAAATTATATCTTTTATCTTTTAGACTTGTAAAGATATAAAAGCTAGGTAAAAATCTTTTACTACTAACTAATCTTATTGATTATGATATATATATCAAAACTAAAATATTAAGATATTTTGCTTGTAAGTAAAATTTGTACCTATGAAGTTTTAATAATTAAAGAATTTTCTTTGATATCTTATGGTTAAGGTTATAAATTAATGATTACAATCATACTTTTAATCAATCAAATACAAAGACAGCAAGAAAGTATTCCTTATTTAATGTTTTTGCTGTCTTTTATTTGTTAATTGTATAAATAGGCATATAAACTAATCTAAAAAAAGCCAAATCACGTAAAAGCGAAAAGAAACATTGACAAAAATGTTTATTTTATGATAATCTCTTTAGAAAATAAGCTTTTGTTTTATATTTTATTAAGAACAATATAAAAAAAGTATGAAAATATCTGTAGTGGTATTATAGAGTTTAAGGAGAAGTAATGGATACGGATAAGAGAATTAGGGATGGTTTTAAAAGTAAATGGGGTTTTATCCTAGCCTGCATAGGTTCAGCTGTTGGTATGGGAAATATTTGGAGATTTCCCATTCTAGTTTCAATCTATGGTGGAATGACCTTTATAGTTCCCTACCTAATATTTGTATTTCTTATAGGTAACACAGGAGTTGTCACTGAAATGGCCCTGGGTCGTTTTTCTAAAGGAGGTCCTGTAAAAGCTTTTGGAAGATGTACAGAACTTAGGATGAATAATAAAAAAATTGGCCAGGGTATTGGTGTTATACCTGTCGGTGGATCTTTGGCTCTTGCTATAGGTTATACTTGTGTTATAGCTTGGGTGTTTAAATATGCCTTTATGGCGATAAGTGGGGATCTTTCAAATCTTGGAGTCAATCTTGACAATATAGGATATCATTTTGAAAGTACTGCTCAAGCATTTGGGGCTAATATTTGGATTATTCTTGCTATATTAACAAGTATTTTAATCATGAGTTTTGGTATTGCTAATGGTATAGAGAAGGCCAATAAACTTATGATGCCTATTTTATTTGTTCTTTTTGTAAGTTTAGGCCTTTATATATCTACTCTTCCAAATGCAAGTGAGGGTTATAGGTATATATTTACTATAGATTTTTCAGGTTTAAAAAATCCAGAAATTTGGATTTTTGCCTTTGGTCAGGCATTTTTCTCTTTATCAGTTGCAGGTCATGGTACTGTAATATATGGTTCATACCTCTCTGATAAGGAAGATATACCATCTGCTTCAAGAAACGTAGCTTTTTTTGATACTATTGCAGCTTTTACTGCAGCTATGGTCATTATTCCAGCTATGGCAACAAGTGGTGTAAAACTTGATTCAGGTGGTCCAGGTCTTATGTTTATATACTTGGTTAAGGTATTAAATTCTATGCCTGGAGGAAGGATAGTTTCTATAATTTTCTACCTATGTGTACTTTTTGCAGGACTATCTTCAATTATTAATTTATATGAGGCCCCAGTTAATTATATTCAAGAAAAATTCAAACTAAAAAGACCTCTTGCAACGGTTGTAATTCTAGTATTTGGCTGTATCGTAGCTATATTTATCCAGGCTATAGTTTCAGATTGGATGGATTTTGTTTCAATTTATCTCTGTCCATTAGGGGCATTTTTGGCAGCGGTAATGTTCTTATGGGTTTTAAAGAAGGACCAAGCTCTAGAAGCAGTAAATATGGGAGCAGAAAAAGAGATTGGAAGATTTTATTATCCGCTAGCAAAATATATCTATACTATACTTGCGATAGTTGCTCTTATAGGTGGAGCCATTCTTGGAGGTATAGGCTAAATATACTAAGAACTTAAATTAAAAGAGATAAGAGGAATTGTTTTTTATATAAGATAATTTATATGTAATGTTGATTTGTATAAGAGAATCTAATTAACTGAAATAAAAGCACTATTGTTTTGAGAATGTTAAAAATTTGATGCCAAAGAGTGAATAACTAAACATAAATATTTACTTATTAATATATTAATTTTAACTATAGAAATTAATATTAAATACGTAAAGAAATGAGAGTGGTAAATACACTCTTTGCCTTAATTTTGGCTGGTAGGATTGATACTTTTGGTTTTATGAATTAAAAGGAGAGTTATATTGATAAAATATATTTTGTGGGATATAGATGGAACCCTATTAAATTTCGAACTTGCAGAAGATAAGTCTATAAGACAAAGTTTTGAATATTTTAATTTAGGATCATGTTCGGATGAACTATTAGAAGATTACAAAAAGATAAACATCAAGTATTGGCAGGCTTTAGAAAGAGGAGAGATAGGAAAGCAAGAAGTACTTGTAGGAAGGTTTAAAGAATTTTTCAACAAACATGGAATTAATGATAAAATTACCACAAAATTCAATGAATATTATCAAAGAGCCTTGGCTTCAACTGGAGAATTTAATCCTCACGCATATGAAGTAGTTGACTACTTTAAAGGAAAGTACAAGCAGTTTGCAGCAACTAATGGAACAAAGATTGCCCAAGATGGTAAGCTTAAAAAATCTGGACTAGATAAAATTCTAGAAAAAGTATTTATTTCAGAAGAAGTTGGTTTTGAAAAACCTTCATTAGGTTTTTTTGACTATGTGTTTAAATACACTCAGGATTTTGATAAAGATTCCTATGTAATAATTGGTGACTCTTTGACTTCTGATATAAGAGGTGGAATCAATGCTGGAATCAAAACGATTTGGTTTAATCCTAAAAAAATAGAAAAAAATATAGAAATAAGATGTGATTATATAATTTCATCTTTAGATGAACTGAAAAATATCTTGTAATTTTATTTAAGGAGACTTATGTAGATTTTAGGTCTTCTTTTTTATTTTGATAATTGTATCTTTTGTAATTTTATAAATAAAAAAGGATACAAAGTACAAAATAGTGGAACATCACTCTGTTCTAACGATAATGTATACAAATAAAGTAGAATTTATGTATAGAAAAGTACTAGTAATTTTAAATAAACTTTTAATATTTTATAAATAATATTTATAGAAATAGAAAAAATAAGCATTAGGAAAACGATAAAGGTAATGGTTTCATGAGTTTTGGTAGATTGTAAAAATATTAACAAAACATTAAATTTATTAAATTAATATAAGTAAATAGAAAGATGAAAAACTAAAAATTATTAATTTTATAAATATATTTGAAAAATTACTCAAAAAAATTTGTTGTGAAAACGAAACCATGATATAATGATTTTGAATTAAGTATTCAAATAATTTATTATTTTAAAGGAGGAAAAAATGAAAAAATTAGGCTTATTGCCAAGACTGATTATTGCAATCATATTAGGTATTTTGATTGGTCTTTTTGGACCAGCTATATTAGTAAGAATTCTAATAACCTTCAATGGCGTCTTTGGTAACTTTCTTAACTTTGTAATTCCACTTATTATCATGGGATTTGTAATTCCAGGAATTGCAGACTTAGGATCATCAGCAGGTAAAATGCTTGCTATTACTGCAGGTATAGCTTACTGTTCAACAGTTATATTTGGTTCTTTTGCTTACATAGTACAAAGTATTGCACTTCCAAACTTTATACAACCAGGATCAATTAACTTTGACCCAAGTGCAAATACAGGAAAAGTTTTGGAACCATTCTTTGAATCACCAATGGACCCAGTATTTAGCGTTACTACAGCTCTTATAATTTCGTTTATCATGGGTGTTGGAATAGCAGCAGTTAATGGAGATATTCTTAAAAAAGCAGTACATGAATTTTCAGATATTATTACAAAATTAATTTCTAACATAGTTATTCCATTATTGCCAATCCATATCTCTGGTATCTTTGCAAACATGGCTTACCAAGGAACAGTTGCAACAGTATTATCTGTATTTGCTAAAGTATTTATTATAGTATTAATACTCCACTGGACAACAATATTAATTCAATATACACTAGCAAGTTCTTTAGCAGGTGGAAATCCATTTACAAAAATCAAAAATATCTTCCCAGCTTACATGACAGCTATAGGAACTCAATCATCAGCAGCTACAATTCCTGTAACTCTAAGACAAACCTATAAAATGGGTGTTAATAAAGGTATTGCAGATTTTGTAATTCCATTAGGTGCAACAATCCACTTATCTGGATCAACAATCACTCTAACATCTTGTTCTATGGCAATAATGATGTTAAAAGGTGAAACAGTAACATTCGGTTCTTATTTCCCATTCATCCTTATGTTGGGTGTAACAATGGTTGCAGCTCCAGGAGTACCAGGTGGTGCCGTAATGGCAGCTTTAGGTATCTTACAATCAATGCTAGGATTTACTGAACCAATGACAGCCTTGATAATTGCTCTTTATGTTGCCCAAGATTCATTTGGAACAGCATGTAATATTTCAGGCGATGCAGCTATAGCTTGCATGGTAAATAAAATTTCTGGTTTCAAATTAGATCCCGATGCAAATAAAGAATTTATTGAAGAAATTCACTAAAAAATTTATAGTAAAAAATAGAACTCATATGAGTTCTATTTTTCCGTTATTATAAAATTTCTATCACTTTAAAATAGTAAAGTAAATAATACATAAAATAGGGAGGAGTAGTTTATGGTATTAGAAAGAAAAAAAGTAACTATGGATGGTAATACTGCAGCAGCACACGTTTCATATGCATTTACAGATGTTGCAACAATATATCCTATTACACCATCATCACCAATGCCAGAGCATATTGATCAATGGTCTGCTAATGGTAGAAAAAACTTATATGGTAACCCTGTTCATGTAACAGAGATGCAACATGAAGGAGGAGCAGCAGGAGCTGTTCATGGATCTTTGGTGGCCGGCGCATTAACAACTACATATACAGCTTCTCAAGGACTTTTATTGATGATTCCTGATATGTATAAGATAGCTGGAGAAAGATTACCGGGAGTATTCCATGTAGCAGCTCGTTCTATATCTACAAGTGCTATTAACATGTATGGTGACCACCAAGATGTTATGGCAACTAGACAAACAGGGTTTGCAATTCTCGCCTCAGGTTCTGTTCAAGAAATTATGGATATTGCACCAGTAGCTCATCTTGCAGCTATTAAATGTAGGATTCCATTCCTACACTTCTTTGATGGATTTAGAACTAGTCATGAAATTCAAAAAATTGAATCTTGGGACTATGAACAACTTGAAGATTTGGTTGATTGGAAAGCAATAGACCACTTTAAAAATATTTCCTTAAATCCTAATAGACCAACTATGAGAGGTGTATTTGAAAAAGGTGGATACTTCCAAAGAACAGAAGCTCAAAACAAAGCATATGCAGCAGTACCAGGAGTAGTTGAAGAGTATATGAATAAGATCAACGAAAAGATTGGTACAAATTATTCATTATTTAACTATGAAGGAGATCCAGAAGCAACAGATGTTATTGTTGCTATGGGATCTGGTACTGATACAATCCAACAAACAGTAGAATACTTAAATAATCAAGGTAAAAGAGTTGGTGTTTTAAAAGTACATCTTTATAGACCATTTTCAGCAGAACACTTCCTTAAAGCTATGCCAGAAAGTGTAGAAAGAGTTTGTGTATTAGATAGAACAAAAGAAAAGGGTTCAGTAGGTGAACCATTACTATTAGATGTAATCCAAGTTTATCAAGAAAGTGATAAAAACCCACTAATTATTGGTGGACGTTATGGATTAGGACAAAAGGATACTGCCCCAGCACACATTAACGCGGTATTTGAAAACTTAAAAAGTGAAAATCCTAAAAACCACTTTACAGTTGGTATCAATGATGATGTAATGAATACATCTATAGAAGTAGACAAAGACTTTGTAATCTCTGATGGGAAAACAAGCCGTTGCATCTTCTGGGGTAATGGAGGAGATGGTACTGTAGGAGCTAACAAATCTGCAATAAAAATCATTGGTGATAACACAGATATGTTTGCCCAAGGTTATTTTGATTATGATGCAAAGAAATCTAACGGTTTAACCTTATCTCATTTAAGATTCTCACCAAACCCAATCCATGCAGCTTACCTAATCGATGAAGCTGACTTTGTATCATGCTCACCACAAGCTTACGTAAGGCAATACGATTTGTTAGGCAACCTAAAAGAAGGTGGAATCTTCCTACTAAATACAATTTGGTCAGAAGAAGAGTTGGCAGAACATCTTCCAAATAGAACAAAATCACAGATAGCAAATAAAAATATTCAATTCTATACAGTAAACGCTTCAAAAATAGCAGAGGAAGTTGGACTAGGTCATCGTACAAATATGGTAATTCAAACAGCATTCTTTATGCTTTCGAAAGTATTACCTATAGATAAGGCTATCAAATACTTAAAAGATTCTATCGAAAAATCTTATGGAATGAAGGGCCAAAACATTGTTGATATGAACAATGCAGCAGTAGATAAAACAAGAGAAGAACTACACAAGGTTAATGTTCCAGAATCTTGGAAAGACTCAAAGAATGATAGAATTATCTATTCTGAAAAAGAACCAGCATTTATTAAAAATATGGTTCGTCCAATAATTTCTTTAAAAGAAGATGAGCTTCCAGTTTCAACCTACCTACCATACGATGATGGTCTATATGAAGGTGGAACATCTAGATATGAAAAACGTGGGATAGCTCATTACGTTCCAGAATGGAAAGTAGATAATTGTATCCAATGTAACCAATGTTCATATGTTTGCCCACATGCAACAATTAGACCATTCTTATTAGACGAAGACCAACAAGCTATGGCTCCAAAGGGATTTGTAACTAAAAAAGCTACAGGTAAGGGATTAGAAGGATATGAATACAGAATGCAAGTTTCTCCATATGACTGTATGGGATGCGGTAACTGTGTAGATGTATGTCCAGCTCCTAATAAAGCTTTAGAAATGAGACCAATAGAAGAGCAAATCAAAAAAGAAGCTGATAACTGGATGTTTGCTCACGAAGATGTTGGATATAGAAATGAAGAAATTCCAGCAAACAACGTTAAAAACTCACAATTTAGCCAACCATTACTAGAGTTCTCTGGAGCATGTGCAGGGTGCGGTGAAACACCTTATGCTAAACTTGTAACCCAACTTTATGGTGACCATCAAATCATAGCAAATGCTACAGGTTGTTCATCAATTTGGGGCTCTTCAGTTCCATCTATGCCATACTGCAAGAATAAAAATGGCCAAGGTCCAGCATGGGCAAGTTCACTATTTGAAGATGCTGCAGAATATGGATACGGTATGCTACTTGCTGATAAGGCAAACAAACATTCTCTAGAAAATTTAATGTCACAGTTCTTAGAACTTAAGGTTTCTAGTCCATTAAATGAAATCCTTGAAAACTGGATGGCCAACCAAACAAACTTTGACGAATCTAAAAAATATGCTATTCAAATTCAAAGTCTAATTGCAAATAAAACAGGAAATGAAAAAGCTGACAAAATTCTAGAAAGAATTAATGCCTTAAAAGATTACCTAGTTAAGAAGAGTGTTTGGATCTATGGTGGTGACGGTTGGGCTTACGATATTGGATTCTCAGGAGTTGACCACGTATTAGCTTCAGGTGAAGATATAAATATAATGGTATTTGATACAGAAGTTTATTCTAATACAGGTGGACAATCATCAAAAGCTACACCACTTGCAGCAGTTGCTAAATTTGCAGCTTCTGGTAAAAAAGTACGTAAAAAAGATCTTGGTCTTATGATGACTACTTACGGATATGTATATGTAGCTCAAGTAGCTATGGGAGCAAACCATGCACAAACTCTAAAAGCTATAAAAGAGGCAGAAGCTTATCCAGGTCCATCACTAATCATAGCTTACGCACCTTGTATAAACCATGGTATCAAGGCTGGTATGGGTAAAACTCAAGCAAGAGAAAAACTTGCAGTAGAATCAGGTTACTGGCACTTATGGAAATACAACCCACTTCTAAAAGAAGAAGGTAAGAATCCATTTGTACTAGAATCTAAAGATCCGACAGCTTCATTCCAAGAATTCTTACAAGGCGAAGTACGATATGCTTCACTTAAAAAGGCCTTCCCAGAAACTGCAGACGAATTATATTCACAAGCAGAAGAAGCAGCAAAAGATAGACTTGAATCTTATAAAAAAATGGCTAACCAAGAATAATTAACCTGTAACATAAGGGCTGGATAATTTTAGTCTTCAGCCCTTTTAAAATTTCAAGGAGAAAATTATGACAGCAAATTTAGAAATGGTAAAAGAAGCTCAAAAGATTCTTAAAGGTAATGTAGAAAAAACACCAATATATACAGCTTCTAGGATGGGAGAAAATCTTTATATCAAAATGGAAAATCTCCAAAAGACAGGTTCTTTTAAACTAAGAGGAGCCTTTAATAAGATAGCTCATCTTAGTCCAGAACAAGCTAAAAAAGGTATAATTACATGTTCAGCAGGAAACCACGCCCAAGGTGTAGCACTTTCTGCGACCAGACAAGGAATCAAATCTTACATATGTATCCCTTCAGTAGCTCCACTTTCAAAAATTGAAGCAACAAGAGGATATGGTGGTGAAGTAATAATAGTAGATGGAACATTTGATGATGCACAAGAGAAAGCCTATGAGTTACAAAAAGAAAATGACTATACTTATGTTGCACCATTTGATGACGAATATGTATTGTCAGGACAAGGAACAATAGGTCTTGAAATCTTAGAAGAACTACCAGATGTAAAATACATAGTTGTACCAATTGGTGGTGGTGGACTAATATCAGGAATAGCTATGGCTGTAAAGTCTATAAATCCTGATATTAAAATAATAGGCGTTGAGCCTGAAAATGCAGCTTCTATGCTTGCATCAAGAAAAGCTGGAAAAATCGTAACTTTGGATTCAGCAAATACTATGGCAGATGGTATAGCAGTAAAAAAACCAGGAGAAATAACATTTGAACTATGTCAAAAATACGTAGATGAAATTGTTACTGTTTCAGAAGATGAAATTATGAATGCTATTTTGAGGTTACTAGAAGAATCAAAAGTTTCTGCAGAAGGAGCAGGAGCATCTTCAGTAGCTGCAGTACTTAATAACAAATATGACTTTTCTGATGGTAAGGTATGTTGTGTACTTTCTGGTGGTAATATTAACGTAAATACAATATCATCGATTATAACCAAGGGTCTTTTCGAATCAGGAAGACTTACAGAAATTACTACTACCTTGTTAGACAAGCCAGGTGAATTGATAGAACTTCTTAACATAATTAGAAATCAAGGAGCAAATATTATGACTATTCACCAAGAAAAGTCTTCAACTATAGCTGATTATAACCAAGCTCTAGTAAGAATAATTTGTGAAACCTATAATAAAGAACATAGACAAAGTATTTATAATAAACTAAAAGAAGCTGGATATAAAGAAACAATTCTTGAAGTAAAATACTAATAAAATTAAAGTAAATATAATTTCTTACCTAAAATATTTTTCAAAAAAACCCTTGCAAAAAAGATTGCAAGGGTTTTCGTCTAATTTTAAAATCTCTACAAAAAGAGGGGATCAAGTCCCCATATATGTAAATAGTCTCAATAAAGAGACTATACAAAACAAATTGCGGTGTTAACGATAATTGTTTTGTATACTTATTGTACTAGATATAACATTAATATGCAAAAGATAAAATATAAAAATAAACTTTAATTATGAAGTATATTTTTTAAGTATAGGTGAAAAGAGAATGAAAATATTTGGGTATAACTATTACATAAGCTGTGTAGGTATAAATATTTAATTCATAGTTTAAAATTTAGAAAAAATAAGGAGAGAAGATGAATAAAGATAAGTCAGCAAAAAAATGGATAGCTTTTGCTATAGCTATAGCCCTTGTTATTATTTCCCTACTAGCTGGAAAAAAGACTGACAAGGCAGAAGATATTGCAAAAGAGAAGTTTTCAGATCAATACACAGAAAACTTTAAATCGATTTTTGATACATATCAAACAGAAACCATTCAAGGAACTAATGAAAAACAAAGAATTATGGTTGTAAGTGTAGATGGAGTTATTGGCGATGGTATGGCCTATGAAAATATAATGAAAGACTTACAAGAGGTTCGTGATGATGAAACTATTAAAGCTCTTATTTTAGAAGTTAACTCACCAGGCGGATCAGTTTACAATGCAGAGCAGATCTATAATACAATAGAAAAAATTAAAGACGAAAGAAAAATTCCTGTTTATACGGTTATGGAAACCATGGCTGCATCAGGTGGATATTATATTTCTGCACCAACAGATAAGATATATGCATCAAATGAAACTTTAACAGGATCTATAGGTGTAATTATGAGTTCCTATAGTTTTGAAGGTCTTTTTGAAAAATATGGTATAAAAGAACAAAATATTACTACAGGAGATATGAAAGATGCAGGAACTGCTGGAAAAGATATGACCGATGAACAAAAAGAATACTTCCAAAATTTAGCCGATTCAGCTTTTGAGAGATTTGTCAAAGTAGTGGCAGATGGAAGAGAACCAAGTCAAAAAACTTGCTGATGGTAGAGTTTACGATGGAAGTCAAGCAGTAGAAAATGGACTTATAGATGAGATTGGTGATATGGAAAAGGCTATAAAAGATATAAGCAAAGAGGCAGGACTTAATGACCCTGTTGTATTCAAGAGAATTGAATACATGAATTCATTTACAAGCTTATTATCTAAAGCTACAGATCTTAGAAAAGGTCAAGCAAATTCTGGAGATTTAGAAGTATTAAAAGAATTAATGGACCAAGGCTACCCTCAACCAATGTATATGTATGGATATTAAGATGACAGAAAATACTAAATTAACAGAAAAAACTATAGTAGTACCAAAATTTGCTTATGCAGGTTTTTGGATAAGATTGGTAGCCTATATCGTTGATAGTATGGTAGTTACTTCAGTAGCGGCAAT
>JBQDYR010000034.1:0-15750 GCA_052105355.1 Anaerococcus sp. | reverse complement strand
TATTATAAGTCAAAATTAGATAAGGCAATTTGGGATACTAGATTTGAAAGAGATAAGAAAGTTTTAGGAGTAAAGGACTTTGAAACTTACAATAATTTAAATAAAGAAATTACAAAAGCAGTAGGTGTTCAATTAAATCCTAACTCAACAGTAGAACAAATAGAAAACATTATAATTGAATTACAAGAATCATTAGAATTTGCAATTAATAAGTAAATTTTTATAAAATAGAAAAGCCTTGTAGACGATTAAAGGTCTGCAGGGCTGTTTTTTGATGATTTTACTTTAACGATAAATAAAATTAAAGCAAAATAAGTTTAGTTACATTAATAATTTAAAATGGATTGCAAAAAAGTTGACAAAGTTGAAATAGGTTGTATAATATAAGAGAATGGAGTATTAAAACATTCTTTACAAAAACAAAAGAATTTTATAAGAATTTTGAAAATATTAATTTATTAATATAGTAAAGAATATATGAGTTTTCAAGTATTTTTTTAAGAAGGAAAATTTTCATGTAAAGTATAAATAATCAACAAATTCAAGATAGAAAAAAATAAAAACAATCCCATTAGGAGGATATTATAAATAATAAAAATAAAATATGGATTCCAGTAATTGTGTCAGCAGTTATAGTATCTCAAGCAAGTGTATCAAATGCACAATCAGAAAATAACTCACAAGTAAACTATGGACAATTGATTAAAGTAGAATCAACCATAGAAGAAATAAAAACAAAGACACAAATTTCAGAAGAGATTAATTTGAAAGAAACTAAATCTTTATCAGAAAATAAAGAATTAAACTCAACTGAATTAACTGTAGATGAAATACAAATAGCTACACAAACTCCTGAAGGGACTAATTCAAAAGATCTTGAAACTTTACCTGAAAAAACACAAGCAATTTTAGCTGTATCCAATCTAGAAGAAAAACAAACAGATACAGAAACTCTTTCAGAAGAATCTGAAGCTTTACCAGAAAATACAGATTTAACTTCGAAATTATTAACTACTGAAGAAACTCTTCCATTAGATGTCGAAGAACAAATCGCTCAAGTAAGTGTTTTAGAAGAAGTAATCGAAGAAGAAATGAAATTAGAATTATCTAATTTAGAAGATGACTCTGTTATTGGAAAAACATTTGGAGAAGTTTTTGATGATCAACGTATTGCTAAAGAAATTTTAATAAAAGCAGGTTATAAGGATAATGATATAACTATAGATGAAAATGCGAATATCACCAATATAATAACCGAATCTATCATAAATGAAATAGAAGGAAGTATATCTTATTATACAAATGATAGTATACCTGTTGAGTCGCTGAAAGGATTAGAATATTTCAAAAACATAAATGCTGTAAACTTTAGTGATACTAATTTTTTAGAGTTTCCAAAAGAATTACTAGAATTACCTAATATAGCTAAAATATCTTTAAGTAATAAAACATACAAAGGTGATAAGCCTATTAATTTACCAGATGGGTTAAAAGATTTAAAATTAACTGATTTGAATCTTAACAATGTTCGTATTACAGAGATACCTACTTGGATTACACAAATAACAACTTTGAAAAATTTAAATTTAGTAGGTTCTAATGTATATACAGATAATACAGAATTTCTACTACCAGAATCTATAATGGTACTAAGTAATTTAGAAAAACTCGAACTATCTAATAATTCTATGAAAAAATTGCCAAATGATTTATATTTACTAAGTAATTTAACAACATTTCGATTGGTTAGTAATAGTTTAGAAGAGTTATCAGATGATAATTATAATTTCATAAATAAACTTACAACTAAATATGTACCTTTTCAATGGGTTGTAAAACAAGGTGGAGAAAAAAATATTAGTCAAAATATTGATATTCAAATGCCTCAAATAGTAGATTTTTTATTAGATAAAGAGAACTCTGTAACTTTCAGTATGTATGAGAATGGTACACAAATTCAATTAGACATGGAGAAAGTTTATAATAATGGAACCTTTATATTTATAAAAGATCAACTGGAAATAAATAAAAATTATAAAATTATAGCTAAAACTACAGGTGGATTATTCAATAATTCTACTTTTATATATAACTTTTCAGGAGTAAATCCAGAAGAGATAGATGAAGAAGAAACTCCAGATGACACAGGTACAGGCAATGGCGAAGAAACTCCAGATGACATAGGTACAGGCAATGGCGAAGAAACTCCAGATGATACAGGTACAGATAATGGAGAAGTCAATCTAGAAGTACAAAGATTAGATGAGCCTGTTGTTATTGAAAATAAACCAGAAAAAGTTATGGCAGAAAAGATTAGTTTAGAAAAAACTGTTATGCCTTTCGGAAATGATATGCTTCCAAAAGCTGGAGAAAAAGACTCTAACTTAGTATCAGTAGCAATGTTATTTATTATAACTTCAATAGGATCACTATTTGCGCTCTTACGTAAAAAATAAAATTTAAGAAAATACTTTAATTATAAATTGCACTCAAAATTAAGATTGTAAATCTAAATTTTGAGGCTTTTTTATATAAGAAGCAATTTTCAAAAAGTAAGATAAAAAATAATAATGTTTATTTCACTTAGAAAAAATATTTTTCTGGATTAGAAAATATAATATTATGCTTTTTAGAAGATAAAGTCAAAATACAAAAAAAATACTATATTGTTAAAATACACAATTTATTTTAATAATTTGTTTCATATTAATGAAAACGGGTAAATAGTATATTACAAGGATGTTATTACAACAATTATTTATTATTGTTATATTTATTAAATTACCATATTTATTTAAAAATTATATTTACTAAAAAATAAATAATAATAATAATATATATGTAATAATATTGAAATTCATAGGAGGAATTTAATGGAAAATAAAGAAAAAAGAATAATTAGGAATGCAAATACTGTAGAAAAGGCAGGAAAGAATTTATCCTGGGGAGCAGTTTTTGCTGGAGCAGTAACTTTTACTGCAGTGTTCACTGTATTAAATTTAATTACAGCAGCTCTAGGATTTGGGATTTTTTCTCCCAATGATAGTAATACACTTTCAAATGTAGCAATTGGAACATCTATATGGACTGTTGTTACACTAGTAATATCTTTCTTATGTGGAGGATATGTAGCAGGATTGTCAGCTAGAAAAGAAGGTATGTTACATGGATTATTGACTTGGTCTTTATCTATCTTATTACTATTTACATTCGTAAGTTCAATGATAGCACAAGCTTTGGGATTAGCTACATCTACCATTTCTACTATAGGTGGAGGAGCTAAGGATGTTGTTGGAAGTACAGTTAGTACAGTAAGTGATAGCATTGGAGATCAAATTAGTAAGATTGATATAGATGCATCATCTGTAGATACCCAAGAATTACAAGATAATGTAAATGAAATCTTAGCTGATACAGATGTTAAAGAGTTACAACCAGATTATTTAGAAAATATTCTAAATGATTCTAAAGATGAGCTTGTTGAAGCTGGAAAAGATGTTGTATTAAATCCAGAAAATGCAGAATCTACTATGGATGATCTATTAAGCTCATTAGAAACAAAGGCTGAAACTATATCAAATGCAGCAGATAAAGATGCTATTGCAAGTGCAGTAGAAAGTAATACAGACTTATCTCAAGCAGAAGCTGAAGAAGCTACAGATAATATATATAATGGACTTCAAAATGCATCTGATCAAGCAGTTGAACAAATTAATAAAGCTGAAGAAAGTATTGAAGATTTGAAAGTAGAAGCTAAACAAACTGTTGATGATACAAAAGATGGAGTAGAAACTGCATCAAATAAATTATCAGCTGGAGCAGTAATTATATTCGTATCTTTACTAATAGGATTAGCACTAACAATATTTGCTTCAAAAAAAGCTGTAGACAATATTAGATAATAGAATAATTTATAAATACAATTATCAGTGGTAGATTTTCTACCTCTGGTAATTTTTTTTGTATTTTTTCTAAAATAAACTTTTAATTGAAAAAAATAAATTTATAACTTTTAATTGTAAACAAAAATAGTAGATAAGATTATATAGAATAAGATTTTACAGTTATTAATCTTGTTCTAAGAATAATTGATGTCTATAGGAATTCTATACTTTAAGAAAGAAAGTTTAGATATATTAGCATCTTAAAATTAATGGTAAATAAATTGACAAAGTGAAAAATAGTAGTATAATATATAGTAGTATAATATAAAAGAATATAATAGTAAAATATTCTTAACAGAAATAAAAAGATACTTTATAAGAATTTTGAGCCTATGGATTTTGGATTACTCATAAAGTTAGGGAGTAAATTTGAAAAAAAAGTTTTTTATAAGTTTTCTATTACTTGCTGTAGGTTTGTTTTTAGCATTTTTACCTAAAGTTGGTTTAAATGTTACTGAAAATAGAACAGAAGAAAATGCAGTTATAGCAGAGCAGATCCAAAGTGAGACATTACAAGCTAATATAAAGTTAGATTCAGAGTTTGATTATGATAGTATCTTAGAAATAGATCCTACACAAACCCTTTTAAATTATGAACAAGCTGATAAAAATTTGATTATTGGTCGTTTGTTGATTCCAAGTATTGACTTAAATCTTAGTGTATATAATGGGGTCAGTAATCCTATTTTAAACTCAGGACTAGGTACAATGAAACCTAATTTAGAAATGGGTAAGGGTAATTTTCCAATAGTTGGACACTATTCTTCAGATAAAGAAATTCTATTTGGGGGATTGTATGATATAAACATGGGAGATTTAATATATCTTACGGACAATAAAAATATCTACGAGTATAAAGTATATGATACTAAAGTAGTTAACCCAGATGAGATAGAATGGATAGAAGATAGTGTAGCTGAAAAACATGGTAAACCAATAATCTCACTCATGAATTGTTATTATGTTGATGGAGAGAATACGGGTAAGCGATATTTTGTTTTTGCAGAATTTATTAATATGTATGAATATAGTCAAGAAGATATTAATATAATAAATAAATAAGATTTCTAAAGTGATGATAAATCGTCTAGTAAATTCAGATAATTTAATTTTAAATTAGTAAATTTATTATCATTATTATTTGTTATATTTCTTTAAAAATAAAATTAAAAAGTAGTATATATAAAAAGACTTCGAAATTAAGATTTAAAATCTAATATTTGAGGCCTTTTTTATTATTTTAAATTTAGATTTCAGAAAATCCTATTCTTAATAAATAGATATAAAAAGAATAGTTATTTATGTGTGCTGAAGGATTTCATTACACTAGAGATAAGAAAAAATATGCTCTACGATTATTTACAGCAGGTTTTATAATGAATTTAGAAAACTGGACTTTATAAAGTAAACTTGATATGGTAATTAAGGCAGATGTAACACTTTCAAACGGAAATTTTATGACAATGTTTGTATTAATTATTGCTATGTTTGTTCTAGATTATCTAAGAGAGAAAAAGTGGGGGAAGGGAATAGGACTATTGTTACTCCCTTCCTTAACTATCAGTATATTTATATTTATTAGCTTAGTACCTATGCCACTATTATGATTAGAATATTATAATTGATTCCTTCTTATTCAACTGTTGAGTCTGATATATTAGCGGTATTTTTGGCATGGGATTCTATATATTTAGATAAAATGGAAAATATCAGTATATATTGTTGAGTATTTTTGCTTTATTATCTACAGGTTTTAAACTAGATAACTTATTTACTACAAATTACCAATGGATGATGATTTTCTAAATATTTCTATTGGCTCAACATAATAGTGAAAGAGGAAAAGGATTAAAATATTTATTTATTATATCCTATTCATATATTAATATTGTATATTATCCTATTTTTATTATATGAGAATATACTAAAAAAGAGTATGAAAAATTATTTTATATTTTATAGAAATTTTTATACTATGTTCATTTTGTCTTTAAATTTTTTTGTAAAGTAATGATTATAATAAAGATATTGAGATTTTAATATAATAAAAGTAGAATATTTTATAAGGTGGGTTATATGTGTGAAGAAAGAAATGAAGAACTTATATTTAAAGATAGATTAGAAGAAGCGGTGGAAAGTTTTGGAGAGGGAAGTCAAGAAGGTGCAAAATTTGCTATAAAAAACTGCCAAGATCAATTTGATTTTGTATCTATAAGTCATCAAAAACAAATAGCAGAAGCTTTTGAATTAGATGAAAAGATTATAAAGACTATAATTAAGTTTATTCCTTCTGTGAAAGAATCAAAGGTGGAGTATGAAGTAGTATGTTGTACAGGACCTAGATGTGCAAAAAATGGATCAATGGAAGTTTTAAAAACTGTAAAAAATACTTTGGATATTGATTTTAATGAAACTACTAAGGATGGAAAAATCAGACTTAGAAGTCAAAACTGTTTTAAAAAATGTAAATTTGGACCTAATATAATGATAAACGGAAAATTTCATCATCATATGAATAAAGAAAAAGCAAAAGAAATTTTAGATGAAATCACAAGATAGTTACTAAGAGATAGACATATAGTCTTATCTCTTTTTTTGTATAAATTTATATACTTTTATATGATAAATCATTATTTTAAAAGTAGATAATTTTTTGATATTTTTATAATTAAATGTAAAATTTAGTTGAATTAATTTAATTACTTTAATATAAATTATAAAAAATATTTTATCTCTTGGTTTTAAATATCTTATAATATACAAGAAAGGAAATTTATCCTTGTTTATAAAATAAAATTTATTGGATTAGAGGTTATTTATGAAAAATAGTTTAAAAAAGTCAATAAAATATATAAAGTCAATTTTCTTTATAGGAGTTTTAATACTTGTAGTATTTGAATTAGCTAGACTTAGGAAAGAAATTTCTCTTTTTAAGTTAAAAGAAATTATGGAATCTGTTGGTATTTTTAAAATGCATTTAATGGGTATCTTTGGATTTTTAGCTATTAGTCCTATGTTAAATTATGATTTTTTATTTAGCAAGATGATGGGAGATGATAGAGATAAAAAATACATTTTAGAAAGATCTATTACTATTAATACGTTTAATAATCTTATTGGTTTTGGTGGACTGATAAATATAGGGCTTAGGGCTCAGTATTTTGATAGGGAAGATGATAAGGGAAATCTTATAAAGATGATTTTAAAATCATTTTTATTTTACTTTACAGGTTGCTCATTTTTAGCTCTTATAGGGTTATTATATGCATTTACTAGTAAGGATTCTATAATTTTATCTTATTGGCCTATTCTTTTGGGTGGGGTTATGTACTATCTGTTTGCTTTTTTAGTTTCTAAATATAGGAATAATGATGAGATTAATTTTTCTAATTTTTATGCTATAAAATTCTCCATAACTTCAATTTTGGAATGGTCAGCAGCTTTCCTTACTTTCTTATTTATTGGATATTTATTGGGATTTAAAATAAATATATTCAGACTAATTTCAATTTTTATAATTGCAAATCTAACTGGAATTGTTTCTATGATTCCTGGTGGACTCGGTTCCTTTGATTTATTAGCTCTTACTATGCTCACATCTTACGGAATAGCTCAAGAAAGAGTTTTGTCTTGGTTGCTTTTGTATAGGTTATTTTATTATGTAATTCCTTTTTTTGTGGGATTAGTATTATTTATAAAAAATTCAGATAATATCTTTATTAAAACTAAGGATGAGGTTGGTAAAAGACTTTTAAAATCTTTAAGTCTTGACTTGTTGGTGGGACTATTGATCTTATTTGGAATTTTTCTTATTTTTTCTGTTACTATACCTGATGAGCTAGGAAGGATAAGCTGGCTTAAAAAATTCGGACATTTACAAGCTAATATCATCTATCAGTTTCCAAGTATTTTATTTGGAATTTTATATATTTTCTTAGCAAAGGCCAACAATAAGAAGGTAAAAAAAGCTTTTTATCCTACTGTACTTATTTTGTCTTTGACTTTAATCTATACAATAATAACAGGATTTTCAGTCTATACCATAACCTACATTATTTTTTGTATGATTTTGGCCTTTATTAGTAAAAACCAACTTTACAAAAAACAGCTAGTGTATTCTTATGAAGATATAAGTAAGATCACATTACTAATTACTGCTATTTCTGTGATTTCTATTTCTGAACTAACAAAAAACTACCATATCATTAGAAGGGAGCTTATAAAAGACTTCCTCATATTGCCTTTTGAAATTCCTTTTATGAAGATTATTTTATTTATATTGATTGTCTATGGATGTATTTCCCTATTAAATCAGTATTTACGTGATAAAAAAATAAGAATAGGAGAGAAAGTGGATTTTTCAAAAATTGACTATTTATTAGAAAATTTTCCATCAAATACTACCGCAGGACTTTCTTATCTTGGTGATAAGGATATGTTTTATATTTACGATGAGGGCAATGTAAAAGCAGCCTTAGAAATTTTCACCTACAAAGATAAGGTTATTGTTATGGGAGAGCCTTTTGGTGATCCAAATTATTATGAAAAGCTAATTGAAGATTTTATAAATCAATCAGATCTTTATGATTATAATCCAGTATTCTATGAAATATCTGAGAAATATCTGATGCATTTGCATGACCATGGTTTTCAATTTATGAAATTTGGAGAAACAGCATCTGTAGACTTAAAAGATTTCTCACTAACTGGTAAGAATAAAAAATCGATGAGAAATGTTATTAATAAATTTGAAAAATCTAACATTAAGTTTGAGGTTGAAAATGCTCCACATAGTGAAGAAGTTATTGATAAATTAGAAATGATATCTGATAAATGGCTTGATGGAAGAAAAGAAATGGGTTTTTCTTTGGGATTTTTTGACAGGTCTTATTTACAAAAATCAAAAATAGCCCTCATAAAAGATAAAGATAATGAGATAATAGCATTTTCTAATATTATTCCTAATGAAAATAGTGATGAGGTAACTATAGATCTTATGAGATTTGACCATGATAAGTCTATAAATGGTACTATGGACTTTTTGTTTATAAATTTATTTTTATATTTTAAATCTATGGACAAAAAAAGTTTTGATTTGGGAATGGCACCACTTTATAATGTAGGTGTTAATGAAAATTCTTTTTTACAAGAAAAACTAGCTTTTTTGGTATATAAATTTGGAGATAGGTTTTATTCATTTGAAGGATTAAGAAATTATAAGCAAAAGTTTGCTACAAAATGGATTCCTATCTATACAAGTTATTCTAAAGATACTTGGATATTTTATCTGATATTGATTTTGTTTAAGGTAGAAAGAATTGCATCAAAAAAGATAAATACAAATAACTAAGATAAAATAATCGGTATTTACATACAATTTTAGTATTAAAAAAAGCAAGAAAAATAGCACTTACTAATAAGTAGGTGCTATTTTTATGATTATCTTTAAAGAATTTTTAAAAAACTGACTAGTTAAATCTATCCTATAAATTCATCTCCAAGATATCTTAGTTTGTCTACTTGTTCTTCTCTTCCGAGAACTATTAGGACATCTCCAACATTAAATCTATATTCTATAGGGGGGATTAAAGATGAGTTTATCATTTTCTATACCTTTTATAGCAAGAATCATTAGGCCTGTCTTTTTTGGAATATGAGCTTCTAAAATAGTTTTATTTTCTAGATAAGATCTCTTTCTTACTGTTACTTCTTCTAGATCGAGTTCAACTGATCCCACTCTTGTAAACACATCTAAAAATGTCATTATATTAGGTTTTATCATAAGGGCAGCCATTCTCTTTCCGCTTATTTCTACTGCAGATAGGGTTTTATTGGCTCCTACTTTCAATAGTTTTTCACTTCCTGATTTACTCATAGAAGTTGCTATTATATATATTTTATCATTTAGATTTCTTGCAGTGAGCACAGTAACGATATTGTCTACTTCTGTATTAAGGGTGCTAATAAGTCCCTTTGCTTTTGTAATGCCTGCTTTTTCTAGAATTTTTTCTTCTGTTGAACTACCTTCGACTACTAGGATATCTTCTTTAGAATAGTTTTCTAGAAGTTCGTGGTCATCTGTGATTACAACAAAATTTAAGCCTTCTTTTATAATTTTTTTTACAATTACGTCACACAATTCACCTGAGCCACAAATTATATAATGTTCATTTAGCTGTGCTATTTTGCTGTCCATTCTTCTTCCTTTCCAAATATCGACAATTTTTCCTTCAACAAACATAACAACAATAGTTGTAAATGCATAACCTACTATACCAACTCCCCAAAATATCATAAATATGGAAAATATTTTAGCTTGTGAGTCCATTAAAGCAACTTCTCCAAATCCTACGGTAGAAATTGTTATAACAGTCATATATAGTGCATCGACAAATGAAATTTTAAGTAGGATCATATAACCTATAGTGCCTACTAATAGTAATAATCCAAATGTATAAAAAATAAACTTTAATTTTCTCTTTTCATCCATAATAACCGCCTCTAATCTATTAATAGTAATTATATTATATATTTTATAAAAAAACTACAAGAAAACTTATGTATTTTTTTAAATTTTACTATGCTTGACACTTATAAAATTATTAATTAAAATAAGAAAGACTTGGGGATATAGCTCAGTTGGGAGAGCGCATGGCTGGCAGCCATGAGGTCAGGAGTTCGAGCCTCCTTATCTCCACCATATAATTATTATAAAAATATATAAAAGATAGGTTTCTAGTTAAAATATAGTAGTCACCTATATCCTATTTTTTGTAATTTAAAAGAGAGAGCTTTATGCTCTCTCTTCTTTCTTGTAGTCTATAAAGTTATATAATAATATTTAGTAATGTAATCTCCACATCTCTTAAAAAAACCAAGTACTAACCCATAATGCAATACTATCTAGATTTTTTTCTTTTAAGAGAGGGGATATATGAGATATATTTTAGTTTATTATCTTTTAGCTGGTCTATATCCTGCTGCTTTTGCATCTTCTATTGTTGCAAAGTGGACTACGTTATTTACTGAAATTTTATTATAGTCACTTTGACCTGGAAGATGGTATATCATACTATTAGAGTTTCCTTTGATTACATTTGGTGTGGTATCAGCAGTATATGTTTTTCCTCTCATAGTTATTTTTTTAGTTGAAGTGATTCCTTTAACATTTCCGTCAGGATTAGTAGTTGAATTTTCTTGAGTTTCTTTTACTACTTCTGTTTCACTTTTCTCAAATTCTTTTTTTGCTTTTTGATCCCATAGACCTGTATTGGACTCTTCTGCTTGTCTTTGAAGTTTGTTGAAAAGTTCTTGATATTTTACGTCAGGTTGATAAGAACTAGCATAAGCGTATCCATCTTTTACCAAGATAGCATTAAACATTTTTTCTTTTATCTCATCTTCGCTAGGGTTACTTGATGGTTTTTCAAGCCAAACATATCTAAGATATCTTTGATATCTGTCAGTATCAGACACATCTTTTTCTAAATATATGGTTGAATCAGTCAGTTTTTCTTTAGTAAAGTCAGATGCTTCTTTACCAAAAAATTCAACATCTTTGTTAGGGTGAACTGTCTCTGGTGTGTTAACACCAATTAGTCTTAGTTTATAAGTACTCTTTCCGTCGCTAACTTCTATTGTGTCTCCATCAACTACTCTTGTAACTGTAGCTTTTTTATAAGCTATGCTCTCTTCTTTAGACTCTATACTTTTTTCTATGGCATTATCGTTTTTATATTCTTCACTACATCCTGTAAGTAACAATCCAAATGATAAAAATACAGCTAATATTTTCTTATTGGTTAAAAAATTATTGTGCCATGATGAAAGTTTTGAAATTTTATCTAGTAGTTGAGTTATTAAGTTCTTATTATGGTTATCAATATTATCTGACATTTTACCTCCTTATCTGTTATTTTTCTTCGTTTACTTCATTCTTGTAGTTATTACCTTGACGTGTGGGGCTAATCCATACTCCAACACCATATCCTAATATAGTAATAATAGCAGGTAGAAATGTAGTTACGATAGTTAATGCATTAATCATCCAGAATAGAAGCATATAAAAAGGAGAAAATATAAAATATTTAAATTTTCTTGAATGATCATCAATAATCATACTAGCTCCTAATTGCATTAAACCTGCAATCATCTCAAAACAAACAAAAATAAAACTCATTGTAAGCATATGATAAACACGTTCTATATTTCCATGAATTAGATAAAATACTAGCATGTAGACAAATATAAAGGAGAATATCCAAAATACAAAAGACCAAACAATACTAAGAGTTTGGTCAACAAACATAATTGTTCTTCCAAGATGTTGGAAAGGGTGTAATAGTACCTTTTTAAAGTTTGTTAACCAAACTTCTGTACCACCTTTGGCCCATCTTTTTCGTTGATTATAAAGCATTTTTAAATTCTCTGGAACTTCCATGTAAAACATAATGTCTGGGGCAAAAACTGAAAGCCATCCTTTAAATTGATGGTCCCAAGCAATACTGATATCTTCTGTAGCTCGATTTTGACGGAAAAGACCAACATTTTTTATAGCGTCTTTTCTATACATTGTATTTGCTCCACTATAAGCATATATAACTCCTAGAACACCTGCTTGGGTTCTTTTTATTATTCCTACAATGCTTGAAAACTCTACAGTTTGAGATTTTGCAATTATTGTTTTTCGATTTTGAACGTCCATATTAGCTGTAACTGCAGAAATATTTATACATTCTTTTCTTATAAAATAGTTGACATACTTCCACAATGCATCCGGTTCTGGTACTGTATCAGCATCATTACTTAAGATAAGTTTTCCTTTAGCAAAAGCTATACCTATATTGAAAGCATGAGCTTTTCCCTTGTTATCCTCAATTCTTATAACTCGTAAATTATTATATTTTTTCATTAATTGATTTAATATTTCTGGTGTAGAATCTGTAGATCCATCATCCATAACTAAGACTTCATAATTTGAATAGTTAATCTTATTCATCAAGTATTCTACTGTGTTATTAATAACAACTTCTTCGTTATGTGCAGGAATCATAATAGTAATCATAGGTTCAATTTCAGTAGGAATTTCTACCCAATTACTTAGACCGTATTTAAATAAATATCTATAGCAAAGCACACCAATAAACCAAAAAAAACTACCTATAATGGGATAGGTAATCAATATAAGAAATATAATAGTAAGAAACACATCAAGAGGGTATAAACCGGTATTACTTAATAAAACCATATTATTCTATCTCTTTTCTATATAAATTAATAATATCATCATCTGTTATATTTTTTTCTGCTATTACTGAATAATAGCGAATTTCTTCACGAATACTTTGTTCTCCAAAACGTTCACTATAAAATTTTTCCAGTGTGTTATTATCGTTAGCAACAGAATTTTCATCAATTGTTATTGTTTTTTCCAGAATATTTTTATATCTATAATTATTCCAAATGGTTAAACTTATGGATCCCACTAATATAAGCAGAAATACAATGAGGAAAAATTTCAATAAAAATCTAAAAGTCGTTATTTCTTCTGGGTACAAATAAAAGTTTAATTGATTTGATTTTTTAGGATAAAAAACTGGAAACAAAATCCAAATAAATGGTAAAAAAACACCCATCCAACTAAGTAGGGTTAAAATACTTTGCCAGATTTTTAAAGTTAAATTGCCTTTTTTAAAATAATTATCAGAAACTAAAATTTCATTTATTTCTTCTCGTGTAACATTTTTTTTATGCATAGTAAATATATACTCCTTTCAGTTTGTGAATTAGTTTTTGCTAAGTACAAAATGATTTTTAGAAGATTAGACCAAATCACTTTTACATAAAAAGAAAATTTTCTAAAATATATTTATTAATACATAAGTTTAGATGATTTTAATTTATAATTCCCCCCCAGAAGTTAGAGTGAAATTTTAACTTATTGGAGGTTTTAATATAATTAGTGTTTATTTGATTTAATTCAACTTTGCCTATCTTGTCCTTAATTAATAGGTAGCACCCTTTTTCTTTATTAAAGTATATTTAGTAATTAAAGGATGTTCCCATGAACAAAAAAAGATACCATATTCTCTCTGGCATGTCCAACAATCAACTGCTTTTAGTGCCAGAGTTTGTAAAGGTATTAGATTTATAAATTATACCACTTAGTAAAGTAAATTAAAATAAATTACTTTGTTTTTCATATGTGAAATAAAATTATAGTATATATAAGTAAATTTATAGTTCTGAATAGTTGAGGATTTACACTGTTGAAAGGGTAAATATATTATAAAATAATAAGGAGAATACTTTGAAGATAAAAAATAAAGTGTATATAGTGTTTGTACTTTTAATTGTACCTTTTGTAACAAGCCTTATGTCAAAAGGGTATGATGATTCAAACTTAAATGGGAAATTTTATCCAGTGGAGGACATAAAGTTTCTTTATGATTTGACCTACAAAAATAATGGGGAAATAAAAAAAGAACAAAATATTTTCAAAGAGCAATTAGAAATTATAAAAGAAGCAGAAGATTTTTTAATATTAGACCTATTTTTATATAATGATGAGTATGATAGAGACAAGTTTGCTTTTAGAAATCAATTTGGAGAGATGACAGATGCTCTTATAGAAAAAAGGAAGTCTAATCCTGATATAAAAATTATTTTTATTACGGATGAATTGAATAATTTTTATGGTGCCTATAAACAAAAACATATCAAAAGATTAGAAGATAATGGGATAGATGTAACTATTACAGATTTTAAAGATATAAGGGACTCAAATCCTTTGTATTCAGGATTTTATAAGTTTTATATAAAATGGATGGGTTCTCCTGAAGGTGGTTATATAAGAAATATATTTGATCCTAAGGGAGAGAAAGTAAGTATAAGGTCATTTTTAAAATTATTGAACTTTAAGGCCAATCACAGGAAAGTTCTTGTAAGTGAAAAATGTGCTCTAGTAACTTCTTCCAATCCTCATGATGCAAGTTCTAACCATTCTAATATAGCTATAAAATTTTATGGCAAAGCTATGGAGAATTTGATAAAATCGGAGTTGGGATTAGTTGAAAAATCTTATAGTTCTATAGAAAATTTTAAGATTAAAGATGTAAATAATAGTAAAACAAAGCTAAGAGCAATCACTGAACAAGAAATATATAATGCTTTAAAAATTAATATTGATTTGACTCAAAAAAATGACAAGATAAATATGGCTATATTCTATATAGCTGATAGGAAAATATTAAAAGCACTTGGAAACGCTTCACAAAGGGGAGTAGAAGTAAATATAATAGCAGATCTTAATAAAGATGCTTTTGGTCTTGAGAAAAATGGATCTCCAAATAGGCCAGCCCTTAGCGAATTAGTTGATAAAAATTCAAATGTAAATGTAAGATGGTATGAAACAAATGGCGAGCAATTTCATGCAAAGCTTACCTATTTTGAATATAAAAATAAAGATCCAAGAGTGATCCTTGGAAGTGCAAATTATACAAGACGTAATCTTCAAGATTATAATTTGGAGACTAATGTAGAAGTTGCTTTAGAAAAAAATAGTCAATTATATAAAGAAATAGATGATTATTATAAGCGTATCTGGAATAATAAGGGTGGAGAATTTACATCACCTCTAGAGGATCATTATGAAGATGGTCTAATTATAAGAAACCTTTGGAAAATACAGGAAATGACAGGTCTTTGTACTTGGTAGGATGTATTTATAAGTATACAAAAAAGAGCAGTCATTGTAAGGTGACCCCAAAAAGTTGGACTTTATACCAGAGACATTTAGAAATATTTG
>JBQDYR010000033.1:0-16206 GCA_052105355.1 Anaerococcus sp. | reverse complement strand
AAGCTTATAAATATCTTAGATAAGTACAACTTAAAGATAAATAATATTTTTCCTGTTTATGTTCCAAAATTTATAGAAAAAATAGAAAACAAAGAAAATTTTTATTGGCTAAATAATGATGATTTCAAAGAGTATAAAAAAGATGATAAGTATAATTTTGTCCTAACTTATGATAAGGGAGAGTTAGGACTTGCCTACAAGAATAAGGGCGAATTAATAGCCTTGGAAGCAGCAAGTCTTGAGGGAAGATATTTTTATGATATAGGTCTTGAAAAATATAACTTTGATGAAAAATATAGGGGAGTATCTTCTTATCTTTTAAAGTATCTAACTTATTATATTTTGCAAGAAGAAAATAGAATACCCATTTGTTCTACTCAATTTTCTCATACTAAATCATTAAATTTAATGGTAAATGCAGGATATAGATTAGCCTTTACAAATATTAGCATAGGTTAGAATTTTTTTAATTTTTAAAATATTTTTTAATAAGTCATTAAAAATCTGATATAATATAATCTGAATTTTAAAGGGGGAACTATGAAAAAAATTGCTTTTGATAATGATAAATATATAGAATTACAAACGAAAAAAATTCTTGAAAGAATAAGTCACTTTGACAAACTTTATTTAGAATTTGGTGGGAAACTATTTGATGATTCACATGCATCTAGAGTTTTACCAGGATTTTTACCAGATTCTAAACTTCAAATGCTTTTAAGATTAAAGGAAAAAGCAGAAATAGTTATAGTTATAAATGCAAATGATATTGAATCAAACAAGATTAGGGGAGATTTAGACATAGGATATGATAGTGAAGTTTTAAGATTGAAAGATTCTTTTGAAGAAATTGGACTTTCTGTTTGTGCTATAGCAATAACTCAGTTTGATAATCAACCAGCGGCTATAAAATTTGCTAAATATTTGGATAATGAAAATATTAAGAATTATAAAACCTATGATATAGAAGGTTATCCAAACAATGTTGAAAAAATAGTTTCAGAAGAAGGTTTTGGTAAAAATGAATACATAGAAACTACAAAACCTCTTGTTGTTGTAACAGCACCAGGTCCAGGAAGTGGAAAACTTGCAACCTGTCTTTCACAAATGTATTTGGAACACAATAGAGGAATTAATGCGGGATATGCTAAATTTGAAACATTTCCAGTATGGAATATTCCTTTAAAACATCCTATAAACATGGCCTATGAAGCAGCTACGGCAGACTTAAATGATGTAAATATGATTGACCCATATCATTTAGAAGCCTATGGAGAAACCACAATTAATTATAATAGAGATGTAGAAGCTTTTCCAATTTTAAAATTAATGTTTGAAAAAATTATGGGAAAAAGCCCATACAAATCCCCCACAGATATGGGTGTTAACATGGTAGGTTTTTGTCTTTGTAATGAAGAAGCGGCTAAGGAAGCATCTAAGCAAGAAATTATAAGAAGATATTATACTACACTTGTAAATGTAAAGCTTGCCAAAGATGAACAAAAAGCAGTAGATAAGATAGACTCTTTGATGAGCCAGTTAAATCTAGAGGCATATGATAGAAAAGTTGCCACTGTAGCTGTAGAAAAGTCTGAAAAAACTAATAGAGAAGTCTTTGCTATAGAACTTGATAATGGAGAAATTATTACAGGAAAAAAATCTGATCTTCTTGCGGCAACATCAGCTTGTGTTTTAAATGCTTTAAAAACTCTTGCCAAAATAAATGATGAAATTCCTCTTTTATCTCCTCATATTATAGAGCCGGTAGTAACATTAAAAACAGAATTATTAAAAGAGAAAAATACTTCTCTATCATTGGATGAAGTACTAACAGCTTTATCAATGTCTGCTACGACTAACCCCCTTGCTCAATTAGCATTACAACATCTTCCTTTTTTAAAAGGACTCGAAGCGCATTCAACTGTAATTCTAGATAGTGTAGATAAAAACGTATTAAGAAAATTAAAAATGAACTACACTGAAGAACCAATATTCGGATCATCAAATGTATATGATTTATAAAAAATAAAAATCGACCTTAATTGGTCGATTTTTTTATTGGTTTTCATATTCATCATACTCAATATAATTAAAGTAGTGTTCAAGTTCATTTAAATCTTCGTTTTGATAATAATCGGTAACTTCGTTAGACATTGACATTATAAGATCTATAATGTATTTTCTTAAAGATTCTGTTCCAAACATTTTTGCTGAATAGGAATTTCTAGCGTTTCTTAGTTTTCTGTCGTGTAGAATATACGAAGCCACATCAACACCTTCTAAATATTTTTTTCCAAAAACAGGTTTTGCTAAAAATTCCATTAAATCTTTAAGATTATCAAGTTTTCTTATTAGTCCATATTTTACAAGTTTTGATAATAATCCTTTGTTTATAATCAAATTATTGAAAAACTCTTTATTTGATCCATTTTTCTTAAATACTACTGACTCTAGGATTTGATCATAGACTTGGTTTATTTCATCTCTTGCATAGTATAAAACCTCATCTATTAAATCATAGGTTGGATCATTCAATTTATTTATAAAATTTTCTATAAAGACCGGTCTAGTACTCTCATCTAAGGCTTTATATTGATAAATATAATTTGCAAAATCATATACAGTTTCGTCTGAATTCTCATCCAAGGGCATGGATAAGATTTTTTTTACTAAGAACTCATAGGTTTCTATAATATAATTTTTTAATAAAATCTTATCTTCAATTTGTTTTATGATATTTTCAAAAGCATCTTCTAGAGCGGAAGAAGTAATTAAGGCACTAGAATTAATAAACTTAATTAAAAAAGCAAATTCTTTCTTGTAAGGAGTAATTGATATATGGATATGTTTTTTTATTGTTTTTGGGAAAAATTTCAAAATAAGGGGAAAAAGTTCTTTAATATAGTTATTTTCTGGCAAATCTATTTTTAAATAGGTTGAAGCCTTTTTTAAAATCTCCTCTTTTATATCCATATTGTAGATTTCTGGTTTATTTGCTTGAGTCTTTACATAGTTAAAGATAACATCGTTTAGTGAAAGTTGTTTTTCTAGGGTATAGAGAGTAGCATTTTTTATCTCTTTTTTCTCTCCTTTTAGATTTTCAAAACTAAATTGTTTTATAAGTTGAGTTTTTATTTTAAGTGAAAATCCTGAAAAGTCTTTAACATCATCTACAACTTGTATATGTCTTATAGGAAGAGGGTAAGTAACAGGTGAACCAGTTTGTATATTAAAGATTTCATTTCCTGCTTGAGATTTAAATTTTGCTGTTCCATTCTCATGTAAGTGGCCTGTGAATATAAATTTAATTCCCATATCAGCCAAAACTTCTATTGGTGTCTTGTTATTTATTCTAGAATCTTCTGACTTAAATTTTATTGCCCAATTTTTAATTATAAATGGCGCAAAAACTAACTCTTGATTTCTAAAGTTAGGAATTATAGCATGATGACCTATGATAATAACTAAATCTTTTCTTTTTTTAGCCTCTTCAATCTTATCGCAGGCCCAAATCATTTGATTTTTTTCTAAAAAACCAGGGACATTTTCCTTGAAGTCTTGGTGACTAGATTCAAAATCACAAGAATAGATAGATGTATCTAAGGCTATTATAGTTATACCATTGGCCTCCTTATATTTTTGTTTTATCCTTGCAATATAAGATAGATATCCGTGGGCATAGTATGAAGCTTCCTTATCCCTACTATATTTTTTGTTTACACTATCAAGGTAGTTTTTGAAAATTTCACTATCTTTATACATTTCAAGTTTTGAAAAATCTTCATAACAAAAATCATAGATTTTAAGGAAATCATCTGGACTTATATTATCTGTTCTAGAATTTTTTCTATAGTCAAAAGATTTAGAATTGTTTATATCATGATTACCTGGTAGGATAAAAATTTTTCTATTCTTCTCGTTATCTTTCCAAGTCTTTAAAGTATCAGCTACAAGCTTATGGGAAATAATTTCTCCATCTTTTGTAAGGTCTCCTGTTAAAAGAAGGTAGGAAGAGTTCTTTTCACTAGCAAGATCTAGAGATTTTTTAAAAAGAGCCTCCGACTCTATTAGAAGTTTTCTATCAAATTTTGTAAATGTTTCAAAATCTTTATTATCTATCATAAGTTCTTTTGCTAAAACATGAATATCACTTATTATAGAAAAATAAAAGGTATTTTTATTGCTCATATTTCACCATCCTTTAAAATATAGGTAAAATTTCTTTTTATCAATATTATAATTTATAGTCCATTTAAGATAATTTATAATTATATTTTATGTAAAACTATATATTATAATTATAACAAATATGACTACTATGAAGAAGATTAAAGCTTTATTTTTTGGTGATTTCTTGGGTATAATAATGTAGAAATCTAATTTATGAATATTATAGAATGATAAATTCTTGTTAATAAGATAAACTATAGTAAAATAAATACATTGGTGTATTTTATTATTTAAAAAAAATAGGCTATATGATAGAATTAGTTGAAAGGATTTTTATGAAAAAGAATATAAGAGTAAATAAGGCTATTGATATCATATCTATTGGAATGCTTACGATTTTTATGGTGCTTATGGCCCAATACACTATTGTTTCTTTGGCGATTGTGCCGATTGTTTTGGCCATATTTTTTATAAGAAAGAATGTTATAGATTCATCTATATTGGTCTTGTTTATGGGACTTTTATCCCTAGTATTTAGTTTTACTAAAGAAACATATGCAATTTTTATAGCCATGTTTATATTAAGTATGAGTCTATATTTAACTATAAAACTTAATATGCGTGATATAAATTCTACATTAGTAGTTTTTGTAGTAAGTGCTATAATTTTAAACCTTGGATATTATTACTTAATTAAAATAAATGCTATAGACTTAAACAAGTTTGTAGATGAATTAGTGCTTATGTTTAAAAATGAAGGTTTTGATTATCCAAAAGAAGTCTTGCTTGATACTATAAAAAATATTCCTGCTGTACTATCAGTTATAGGATATTTGTATGGATTGATTGCTTTAAAAACAACAAGAAATTATCTTAATTATAAAGATAAGTCTATAGGAGAGTTTTCAAAAATTAATACTTTAGAGATCTCGATTAGGGAGGTAGTTTTTGCCCTAATACTTGCTTTGGTATTAACGTTTGGAGCAAAAATCTTTGGACTTAATCATTCTTTAGTAGCGGCAAATGCCATATCACTTGGTATTTCACTATTACAGATAAATGGACTACTTACTTTGGATTTTGTATTAGAAAGAAGAAAATCTAGATCTTATAGGATTTTTGCTTGGATTTTAATAATCTTCTTATTTAGCTTTTTATCAATATTTCTACTTGTTTTGGGAGTTGTTGATGTATTGTTTGGTCTAAGAGGAGTTTTATATGCAAGAGAAAAATAGGTTATTTAAAAATGAAAATTATATATTGATTTTGTTGCTACCTGTTTTGGTATCTTTAATCCTAATGTATTTTAAATTTTATATAGGACTTATAGGTCTAGTTTTATGTTTTGGCCTATATATTTACTTAAAAGATATAGAAAAAAAGAATACAAATCTATTACAAAAATATATAGATGAAGTTGATTATACCTTTGATTCAATCTCAAAAAATGTTATTTTTGAGATGCCTTTTCCAATATTGATTTTGGAAGAAAGTATGAAAATTAAGTGGCATAATAGTAATTTCAAGGCATTATTTAACCAAGATTCTATAGTTGGAAAAGATATATCAAAGTTCATACCAGAGTTTAAAGATATGAAATTTGATGATGAGATAAAACAACCTTTAAAGATACAAATTGGTGAAGAAACTTTTGAGTTTTATTTTTCAACAGTTAATGATGAGTCTGGAGATTTAATTTTCCTTTATGGAGTTTCAAATACCTATGACGAGTCAATTAAACAATTATTTAAGGATAGAAGATTAGTTAGTGTCTTGGTATATTTTGATAACTATGAAGATGTTAAAAATGTAACTGAGGCTGCAAAATTAACTGGAGTTCTTAGCAAGGTAGATAGAACTATAGTGCAATACTTCCAGGAATATGATGCTATAGTCAGAAGATATGAAAATGATAAGTATATAGCAATTTTAAATTATTTTGACTATAGACAAATATATGATAGTAAATTTTCTATTCTGGATAAGGTAAGAGCAATTGAAGCAAAAAATGCTATAAATCCAACTCTTTCTATAGGAGTAGGATATGCAGGTGCAAACCCTTATGAAGTATATGAAGATTCAAAAATGGCAGTAGATATTGCCCTAAGTCGTGGTGGAGATCAAGCTGTAGTAAAGCTTAACGATAACTATGAGTACTTTGGTGGAAAATCTAAGGCTACAGAAAAAATTTCTAAGGTTAAATCTAGAGTTATCTCTCACGCACTAAGAAGACTTATGGAAAATTCATCAGACGTATACGTTATGGGTCATAATAATCCTGATATGGATTCTTTCGGATCTGCTCTTGGAGTATATGAAGGTGCAAAACTTATAGGAAAAGATGTTCACTTTGTATTAAATGGACAAACTAAACCTATAGAAAATATTTATAAAAGAACTATAGATACTTTAGATGGTTTTAAAGAAGATGTTATCTCAGAAGCTAGAGCATTAGAAAAGATAACACCACAAAGTTTAATTGTAGTAACTGATAACCATAGGAAAAATTCTACAGAAGCACCAAAGCTTCTAGATAAAACTGATCAAATAGTAATTATCGACCACCACAGAAGAGGTAAAGATTATATAAAAAATGCTACTATATCATATATAGAACCCTATGCATCATCGGCATCAGAACTTGTAACTGAAATCTTAAATTATTTTGATGATGATTTTAAAGCGAGAACAGCTGTTGCAGAGGGACTTTTAGCAGGTATTACTGTTGATACAAAAAACTTTGTTTATCAAACAGGAGTAAGAACATTTGAAGCGGCATCAATCCTCAAAAGATGGGGAGCGGATTCAATAATCATCAAAACAATGTTTAAGGATGATTTTGAAATAGTAAGATATAAATCAGAGGTTATATCAGATGCAATTGTATTTGATGATGATGTAGCCATAGGACATTTTAATAGAGATATAGATGGATCAACCTTGATAGCAAGTCAAGCAGCTGATGACCTTTTAAACATCAAAGGAGTTAAAGCAAGTTTTGTTCTTACCAAGGCCAATGATAGAGTTCATATCTCAGGTAGAAGTCTGGGCGATATATCAGTACAATTAATACTAGAGAGAATTGGTGGTGGAGGTCATTTGACATCTGCTGCTACTCAGTTAGATATGTCTATAGAAGATGCAGAAGACATGTTAAAGAAAGCAATAAAAGAATATTTTATGGAGGAAAAAGAGAATGAAAGTAATATTAACTGAAAATGTTGTGAGAGTAGGAAAAAAAGGTGAATTAATAAACGTAAAACCAGGTTATTTTAGAAACTACCTAAAACCAAATGACCTTGCTGTTATAGCTGATAAAGAAAATATCAAGAAACTTGAAGCTATGCAAGCTGAACTTAAGGCTGAAGAAGAAAAGAATAGAAAACTTGCTGAAGATTTAAAAGAAAAAATTGAAGCTGATTCTGTTACAGTTAAAGTAAAAGCTGGAGAAGAGGGAAAATTATTTGGTTCTGTAACTAATAAAGATGTAGCAGAAGCACTTGCAAAAAAAGATATAGAAGTAGATAGAAAAAAAATCTCCTTTGAAAATGACATTGAAAGTGTTGGAGAATACACTGCAAATATTAGACTATTCCCAGAAATAGTAGCAAACCTTAAAGTTGTAGTAGAGGAAGAATAATGGTTGAAAGTCTTAGGCAACTGCCTAATGACTTCTTATCAGAAAAGGCCGTTATTGGTTGTATATTAAAAAAGAACTCAACCATAGATCAAGCCATTCAAATTATAAAGCCGGTTGAGTTTTATGATTCTAGGACTCAAAGGATATATAAAACAATTGTAAAAATGTATTCTAAGGATATTAAGATTGACGAGGTAAGTTTAATCGGTCAACTTAGAGATGAAAAAGTCTTAGAAGAAGTAGGAGGAGAGGAGTTTATTACTGAAATAACACTCTCCTCATTTTATACTCCAAATATCGATCAATACTGTAAATCAGTAAAAGAAAAAGCTATTTTAAGAAGTCTAATACAAGCAGCAGATGAAATAACAGATGACTCTTATAGTCAAAAAGATGATGTAAAAAAAATAGTAGAAAGAGCAGAATCAAGAGTTTTTGAAATTACTCAAGATAATATAGATTCAGGGCTTACCAGAGTTTCTGAAACTATGGATGAAACTTTAAAGAAATTAAATGAACTTTCTCTAAATGATGGAAAAATAACGGGTGTTACTACAGGAATAACAACCATAGATTTAAAACTATCAGGTCTGCAAAACTCTCAATTGGTTTTACTTGCGGCAAGACCTGCAATGGGTAAAACTGCTTTAGGCTTAACTCTTGCATGGAATGCTGCTAAAGCAGGTAAATCAGTTGCATTCTTTTCCTTAGAGATGTCAACCTATCAGTTAAATCAAAGATTAATATCTATGGTATCTTTGGTAAATTTAGAAAAGATTATTAATGGTACAATTTCAGATGATGAATGGCCTCTAATAATTCAAGCAGTAAAAACTATAAAAGATCAAGATCTCTATGTGGATGAAACTTCTGGAATAACCCTATCTGAACTAAGAAGTAAATGTAAGAGGCTACAAGCGGAAAGTGGACTTCAACTTGTAGTTATAGATTACTTACAACTTATGAGAGGTGAGGGAAGATTTGATAATAGGCAGCAAGAAATTGCCAATATATCGAGAGGATTAAAATCTCTATCAAAAGAGTTAAATTGTCCAGTTCTTTCACTTGCACAACTTTCTCGTGAGGCTGATAAGAGAAGTGACCACAAACCTATATTATCAGATCTTAGAGAATCGGGTGCTATAGAACAGGATGCGGATGTAGTTATGCTACTTTATAGGGAAGATTACTATGATGAAGAAGATAATCCTAATCTAGCTAAGTTGATATTGGCAAAGCATAGGAATGGACCTACGGGAATTATGGAATTATTTTTCCATAAAACATGTACAACATTTAGAGATTTGGACCCTAGAGAAGAGTAAGGTGGCAAGAAAAATGTTGGAAGATAAGAGAAATTCTAGAGTATATTTAAAAAAGATAGAATTTAAAGATGCTATGATGATAAAAGGATGGGGTAATTTTTCACATCCTTGGATGGAAGGCTATAATTATGGACATTTTTCCGATTGCGAGGTTAAATTTTGGTTTTCTACAATAACTAGTCCAAGAAAAAGATACTTTTCTATTTTTAGAAAAGAGGATAATGCTTTTATTGGATTTTTGGGATTAAAGCATTATAATAAATTACTAAAAACATCAAAGCTTGGGATAGTATTTGATGCAAATCAAGTATCCCAAGGTTATGGATATGAAGCTATGGAAATTTTGTTAGACTATTATTTCGATAATTTAGGTTTTAAAGAACTTTATTTAGATGTTAATGACTTTAATATAAGAGCATATAAACTTTATAAAAAATTGGGATTTGTCGAAGAAAGGCACAAGCTAGAAGTTTTTGAAAATCAAAATATTGATCCGAATAACGAATATTTTGAAGTACATAAAGGATTAATTTATTCAAAAATTACTCAAATGAAAATTAGAAAAGATGACAGGTGATAATTTGAAATTTCAAATGCAAAATGTAGAAATGGATATGGGAACAACTTCTTTTGAGAATATGTTTTTAAATACTTATGTCCAAATGGCGGATGGAGATTCTCTTAAATCCTTTCTATTAATTTATAAGGACGCATGTAATGGAGGAGTAGATACTGAAAAGATCCAGAAACAACTGGGTTTTGATGATGAGACCTTTAACAAAACAATAGAATATTGGATAAATATGGGATTATTTAGGAAAAAAGAAGCCAATAATGGCCAAGAGTATATAGAAATAGTCTCTTTAAGACAAGCTTATTTTGGATCAAAAAGCTCAGAACAAATTATAGAAAATAAGGAAGCTATAGACAAGGCCGAAAGAAGATCTGTCATGTTTAATTCAGTTGAAAGAATTATAAATAGGAAACTTACACCCAATGATATAACAAGAATCCATGAAACCATAGACGAGTATAATTCTGATCCGGAACTTGTTACAGAAGCCTTTAGACAAGCAAGAGAAGTGGGAAATATGGATGTAAAGTATGTTATGGGATTTTTAAAAACATGGAGAGATCAAAATATTTTTTCCTTGAATGATTTAAAAATTCAAGAAGAAAGAAGAAAACTTTTAAGGAAAAAATCTCCTCGTCAATATAAAAAGACCAAAAAACCACCTATCCCATCGAGCATAGATAATGAAGAATCTTTTGCCCAAAAGGTTAGAGAAGAAAGACTAAGAAGAATGGAGGAGTTGAGAAATAAAGGATGAGCTCCAAACGAACAGTATCAAATATATTAGAACAAAGAAGAGAATATAACCAAAAAAACCTAGATAGGAGAAAAGCGGAAATATATGAGAAAATTCCACAAATCAACTATATAGATAAGAGGATCAAAGAATTAGGTTTTACAGCAGTATCGCTTGCCTTTAAAGATGGCGATACTTTATCATATGAGGAAAAAATTAAAGAACTATCCCAAAAGAAAAAAGATACTTTAGTGGAAAATGGATATCCTAGTGATTATTTAGAGATGAAATATTTTTGTGACAAGTGCCATGATACTGGCTTTGTCGGAACAGAAGTTTGCTCTTGCAGAAAACAACTTTCCATAGAAGAAAAATATTCCCAATCAAATATTAGAGATGTAGTAATGAGGGAGAATTTTAAGACCTTCAATATGAATCTTTTTTCTAAAAATAAATACTCTAATTATAAACATAGTCCATATGAAAATATAAAAAGTGTAAGGAATGGTATAAGGCATTTTATAGATAATTTTGAAAATGAAAGAAGAAACCTCTATATCTTTGGTGAAGTTGGAAGGGGCAAAACTTTTCTTATTAATTCAATATCCAAGGAACTTCTTGATAAGAACTATTCAGTAGTATATATTACAGCAACCAAACTATTTCGTTTTATGAATGATTATCTCTATGCCTTTTCTGAAAGAAAGGAAGTTTTGCAAGATAAGTATGATATGATATTTTCTTGTGATCTTTTAATTATAGATGACTTGGGAGCAGAAGCAGGTAGAGATTCTGACAAGTCTAATCTTTTTGATATAGTTAACGAGAGAATAAATTCTGGAAAGCCTATAATATTCTCATCTAATTATGACGTACTTGATTTAAAAAAAATTTATGATGAAAGAGTATTTTCAAGGATAATAGGATCTTCTACAAGTTATGAAATTTTTGGTGAAGATCTTAGATTAAAAGATTTTTCATAGGAGATATTATGTATAAAGATCAAAATACTTATATTGTAAACAGAGACCAGATGCAAAAAATAGATAAGTATGCAATAAATACTTTAAAAGTTCCATCAATTTGCCTTGTGGAAAGGGCAGCTCTAGCAGTTTTAAAAAATATTGATTTAAATATCAGACACTCCTTTGCTATAGTTGTAGGAGTTGGAAACAATGGAGCTGATGGACTTGCGCTTGCAAGAAATCTTTTGGCCATAGGTAAGTATATTGATCTATATATAGTTGGTAATTTAGAAAAAGCAAGTAAAGATTTTTCTATAAATCTTGAATCTGTAAAAACTATGACAGATCAAATCTATAAAGTAGAGTCTATAGCTGATATAGAATTTATGGAAAAAAACTTAGATAAAGTAAATACGATAATAGAAGGAATTTTTGGAACAGGATTATCAAGAACTATAGAAGGAGAATATTCTTTTGTAATAGATCTTATAAATAGAAAAAGAATTTATACCATATCTATAGATTTACCATCAGGACTTGATGCAACGAGTGGTCAAAGTCTTGGCGATATGGTAGATAGTGACTTAATAGTTACCATGCAATGTATGAAAGAAGGCATAGAAAAAAATTCTTACTATAGGAATAAAACTATTATAGAGGATATAGGAATTCCTATTATTGCTATAGAAAAGGTATTAAACGATTAGACTAGTATAATGATTTGAAATAAAACTTATTATAATGTATACTTAAAGTAATTGAATAAGGCAATGACAAGAAGTAGTATTTGTGAAAGACCTATAGAGAGAAGATGGTTGGTGAAAATCTTTGGTTGGAAGCGATGAATCCGTCTTGGAGCCTATAAGCATTACAAGGACAATATTTATATTGTTAAATTAGGGTGGCACCACGAGAAATTCGTCCCTTGGGAGAATTTTGACTGGTGCTTATTTTTTTGGAGGGAATATGTTAGATATAAAATTTGTTAGGGAAAACTCAGAAGCAGTAAAGGAAAATATTAGGAAGAAATTTCAAGATGACAAACTTCCTTTAGTAGATGAAGTTATAGAAATTGATAAAAAATTAAGAGAAGTAAAAACAGAAGGTGACAGACTTAGATCATTAAGAAATAAAACTTCTAAACAAATAGGCACTCTTATGGGTCAAAAGAAGTTAGAAGAAGCAGAATCTGCCAAAAAAGAAGTTGGAGAAATTAATGATAAACTTGTACATCTTGAAGAGGATACAAATAAGTATGCCAAAGAATTAAAAGAAAGAATGCAAGTTATCCCACAAATGATTGCAGATGATGTTCCTATAGGAAAAGATGATACAGAAAATGTAGAGCTAGAAAAATTTGGAGAACCAGTAGTTCCAGACTTTGAAATTCCTTACCATATTGATATTATGGAAAAATTTGATGGTATTGATCTTGATTCATCAAGAGAAACTTCAGGTTCAGGTTTCTATTATCTAAAAGGCGACATAGCAAGACTTCATTCAGCAATTATTTCTTATGCTAGAGACTTTATGATAGATAGAGGATATACATACTATGTACCACCATTTATGATTAGATCTGATGTAGTTACAGGTGTAATGTCATTTGAAGAGATGGAAAATATGATGTATAAGATCGAAGGCGAAGATCTTTACCTAATCGGTACAAGTGAACATTCTATGATAGGTAAATTTATTAATACTATTAATGAAGAAGAAAAAATGCCTCTAAAAATGACATCTTACTCACCATGTTTTAGAAAAGAAGTAGGAGCACATGGTATAGAAGAAAGAGGAGTTTACAGAATTCACCAATTTGAAAAACAAGAGATGGTTATTATCTGTAAGCCAGAAGAATCTATGAAATTCTATGAAGAATTATGGAAAAATACAGTTGATTTCTTCAGAAGCCTAGATATACCAGTAAGGACCTTAGAGTGCTGCTCAGGAGATTTAGCAGACCTTAAAGTTAAATCATTAGACGTAGAAGCTTGGTCACCAAGACAAAAGAAATATTTTGAAGTAGGATCATGTTCTAACCTTGGAGATGCTCAAGCAAGAAGACTAGGTATAAGACTAAGAGGAGAAAAGGGAAACTACTTTGCTCATACATTAAATAATACAGTAGTAGCACCACCAAGAATGCTTATATCTTTCTTAGAAAACTTACTACAAGAAGATGGATCAGTAAGAATTCCAAAACCACTACAAATGTATATGGGTGGAAAAGAAAAAATGATTCCAGTAGAAAGATAAATATTATAAAAAAAAGCTCTTAAGAAGTGTTCCTCTAAGAGCTTTTTTATACTTTTAATTTGGTTGGTCATATTGTATTGACTATAAAAACAGGCATAGAAAAGAGTAGATTGATTCTTAAAAGAATAAAGGATAGAGTAAACTATTAGCTGAATTATAGTAATAGGAAAGAAAATTAAGGTTTTAACATCTAGTGCTATGGGTAAGATTATTTTGTAGGCAGTTATATTTGTAGATAAGGGTGTAACCGTCTAGAAGTATTATAAATAGTCTTTGATATATTAAAGTAAATGAAATAACTAAAAAAATTACGAAGTTAATATCATTTTATTTATAGTTTCAGAGATTTTTTAATCAAACAAAATATAGATTAAGGAGGGTTAGAGATTGAATCTAAAAGAGAAGCTATATGAAGAAATATTAGAAAAGTCATTTACCATTCCTTTAAAAGTTGTTTTTTGGGATGGAAAAGAAATTGAAATAGGAGAAAATGCAAGTAATAAGATTATATTTAACAAAGAAGTTCCATGGGAAAAATTAAAAAAAGATGCTACACTTACTTTAGCTGAAGCCTATATGAATAAAGACATTGAAATAGAAGGATCTATACAAGAATTGATGGTATCTGCCTTTTCAAATGAAGATAGTTTTACAGAAAATATAAAGTATAAAACTTTTAATATATTACATAAACATGATAGGAAGAATAGTCAAGAGGATATAAAATTTCATTACGACATAGGTAATGATTTTTATAAATACTGGTTAGATGATTCAATGACTTATTCTTGTGCTTACTTTAAAGAGTTTGATAATTCACTAGAAGAAGCACAAGAAGCGAAAATAGATCATATACTTAAAAAGTTAAGGATACAAAAAGAAGACCGATTGTTAGATATAGGTTGCGGATGGGGACAATTAGTTATTGAAGCAGCAAAAAGATATGGGATCCATGCAACTGGAATTACTTTAAGTCAAGAACAATATCAAGAAGGTCAGAGAAAAATTAAAGAGCAAAACTTAGAAAATTTAGCAGAAATTAAGATAATGGATTATCGAGAAATGGCTAAGGGTAAAGATAAGTTTTCTAAAATTGTAAGTGTAGGGATGTTTGAACATGTTGGGAAAGAGAATATATCTGAATATATAAATTGTGTAAATAGACTTATGGAAGATAACTCTTTAGCCTTAATACATGGAATTTCAGGACAAAGAGATATAGATGATAATAGTAAAGGTCAAAATACATTCTTAAACAAATATATTTTCCCAGGAGGATATATCCCATCATTAGCAGAAATTGTTATACCAGTTAATAAATTAGGTTTACATCTTATAGACATGGAAAGCATGAGAAGACACTATCAATTAACTTTGGAAGAGTGGCAAAGAAGATTTGTTTCACATTGGGAAGAAATAGAAAAAGAAAAAGATGAAAAGTTTATGAGAATGTGGGATATATATCTCCAAGGTTGTGCTGCAATATTTGAAGCTGGAAAATTAGATGTATGCCAATATTTGATAGAAAAAGGAACAGATAATACAAGACCTCTAACCAGAAAATATATGTATGAGTAATCGGTAAGTAAATAATTTTATGTATCAAAACTTATCTATATTATTTTACTGCTTTAAATACTATGTAATATTTTATGCAGAAAGATTTTATAACTAACTTAGTCTTGATTGATTAACTTGAAATTAAAAAAAGCCCTCTTTAATTTTTAATAATTAAGAGAGCTGTTTATATTTAGTTTTAAATTTTATTAAAATACTTGCTGTTCTGTGACTATATAATCAAGCTTTTGATCAAAAGATTCTGTTGGTATTTCATCTACCTTGCATTGGCTATAAAATAGGCCTAAATAAGTCGAATTGTGATTTGCTATATAGTAATCATAGTAGCCTCCTCCAAAGCCTATTCTGTACATATTATCGTCAAAACAAAGGCCAGGTACAAGGCTTAGGTCAGGAGATTCTAAAATTTCATCATTTTTTGATGTTTCTATAGCAAAATCTCCCAAAACTATATCATTCATAGAGTTTAAGATAACTGCATCCATAATCATTTTTTTTCTTATCTTTGGTACATATATTTTTTTACCATCTTCTAAAGCTTTTTTTATTATTTTCCTTGTATCTATCTCATTACTTCTTGAAAGATAGATAAATATATTTTCTGAATTTTTATATAAGTCTGATTTGATTATATTTTCATAGATAGCTTCATCATATGATTTTTTTATTTCCTGTGGAAGTCTTGTTTTGAAGTTTTTAAAAAATCTTCTTAATTCAGATTTCATAATTCCTCCTTGATAGATTCTGGTAACTTATCTTCTAAATCTTTTGGAATTTTTTTAACTTTTCCTTTTTTTAAATCTATATATGCAGCTATTACCTCAGCACCTAAGATTATTGAATAGGAAAAAATCATTATCCAAATAAAAAGAGATAAAAAACCTGCGAGGGTTCCATATATTACAGACATGTTGGACATATTATCCAAGAAAAAGGAGTAGGCAAAGCTTGCTACAAAGACA
>JBQDYR010000032.1:15403-16307 GCA_052105355.1 Anaerococcus sp. | reverse complement strand
TTTATAAACGTTTGTTCCTTTGATAGCTTGAGAAAAAGCACCATTTTGTTCATAGTAATTAACACCGTCAACAGAATATATTACGAGAGTACCAGCCAATGGATACCCACTATTTATAGCTATTTGTGCAGCTGCTTTCCATGCTACTTTTAAAGAATCGTTTACATTATTAGAAGCGTACGTTGATATACCACTATCATTATCTGCAACATAATTAATAACTTCATTTAATTGATCGTTAGTCATTCTAGTTAAAGAATCAGTCATTTTTAGATTGTCTTCAACAGTTTTAACATCTAATACATCAATAGGTTTATCAAAACGTTTTTCAGAAATATAGGAATAATTATCTTCCGTTCCATCATTAAGATTATCAGCTTTTACATTCTTGAACGGAGATAAGATTAAAATTGTAGACATAGTTATAAAAGTTATATTTTTTAGAAATTTATTCATTGGTTCCTCCTTTTATTCGATTTATACAACCTTTTCAATAATATTTATACCCGACCTATTTACCAATAAACAAACTTCTTACTTCTGATATACTATATAAGGTATACTTTATAATCGATTATAAGAATTATAATTTTAAAACTTTAGCGATTGTGCTTCATATTTTGCGTTTTAAGCGATTTTAGATGTTTAGGTATATATTGGTATTAGCAACATCAGTCTTAAACCACTAAATTATAAATATAGTTTAAAAAACAAGTCTATAAAGTCCAACCTTATTACTTGCTAAAAATTTTACTAAACCAATCAAGAAATCTATATTTGTTTTTTAAAAAAATCACTGCTTAAAATTTCTAATTTTTGGGTGTGTGTCTTTTACATATATTTATATATGTTTATATATATGCTTAGAGCAAAAAAACAGCTTAAAAAAGTTATAAAAACGAAA
>JBQDYR010000032.1:0-15393 GCA_052105355.1 Anaerococcus sp. | reverse complement strand
TAGAATATTATAAAAAAAGATTTTTATAATAATATAAAATGTTTATAAGCATTATCATCGGGTAATTACCTTAATAAGACAGCTGTTACTTTAGAATAGATAAAGGAGAGCTTGTGAAATTAAATAAAAAGATATTCTCTTTGGCTATGCTATAACACATGGATAATATTATGGTAGACTTAATTCTTATTTTGGCGACAATCTTTTTTATTGTAATTGCTATTTATCAAGCTGATAAAAACAAAAACAAAAAGAATAAGAGTATTTCTTATAAATTATCTAAGACGGTTGCAAACATATTGAACTTTGTTACTTTTTTAGATATTAGAGATGTTAATAATATAATTGATGATATAGAAGATAAAAATAATAAAGATAAAGATTAAATGAAAAAAGAGGACTCTGTTAGTCATCTTTTTTACTTATTTTTAAACAATATTTAAATAGATAAATAGGTGCTATAAATACAAATTTATAAGATGCGAAAGGTATTAACAAACCAGTTAAATCATCTTCATTTTTATCTAAATAAATATTTTGGCTTGGCATACTACACAAAGCTCCTAAACTTAAATAAATAAATATTATTTTTTTTAATACTTGATTTATATTAAATCTTTCTAATAAGTAATAAAACAATACTATAAAAATAGCACTAAACACTATCCCTATTATATTAATAATAAATTTAGAAAGCTTAAATTCGTATTTAACCTCGTTATTTTGAGTTATTATGAAGAAAAGGAAATACTTTATAGCTTTAAGCATTACCAAAAGTTCCTACATTGGTATGCACTTACAGCTAGAGAACCTGCAGTAAATGCGATACTTACGCCTGCTCCAGCAGCCTTACTAGCATAAGATAGAGCTTTAGATAATATTTGACCTGCGGTGTTCCATGCATGAGTTGCCATAGCTTCACCTAATGCTTGCCAAGTCTTACCATCAAGAGCATCAAATAACCAAGCTAATTGATCCTCTACAACACAGTTTGCAAACTCTTTTTTGCTATATAAATGTATTTGTCTGCTACTTAAATAAGAATCATATAGCTCTTTTGCATATTGATCATTATTTGATGCATCTTCTAATAAATCTGGATTAGTTATTATGTATTCGCCATTTTCAGTTATTTCTCCAACCTCTCCAAAATAAAACTCTAATTGTTTTGATAGCTCCTTTACTTGTTCATCAGTAAAATATATATTTGTATTATCTTCTTCTTCTGAAGCCATTGCTAAATTAGGGCTAATAAAATTGAATAATAACATAAAAGCCATAATTAGACTAAATATTTTTTTCTTTTTTTTGTTTCTCATTTTTCCCTCCTATTTTTTATTTATATATTAACCATTAATTACTTCACACTAAATAACTACCCGAAGTAAATTGATATAAACAAGAAATAAAATATTAAATTTTCAATTCGTATCACATATTGACTAAATAGGATATAAATATCTTAAAAGTCAGTATATAACTAAGTTTGGTGGTTGGAAAAAATAGATTAAAATCATACAGACTATAACGGGAAAAAGTGGTATTAAAAAAGAATTTGACGCACTGTATGTGTTGATGTATACTTATTATATAAGAAGGAGATTCACTGCCTACCTAAAGTGTGAGACTTTAAAGAAGGAGATTCACTGCCTACCTAAAGTGTGAAACTTTAAAGATTAGTAAGAGGAGAATTAGATTTCTCCTCTTTTTTTTTAGGAGAATATATGGTAAATAAAAATAATATTGAATGTCATCTTAAAAACAATGAAATCAGATTCTATACTGTTGATTACAATTATCTTAAATATCTTCATAATGTAGATTCTGAAGTTCAATTTTCTAATGAATATAATTCATCTAAACATCCTAAACCTTTCTTAGGTATTTTAATTTTTATCAATGATATTAAATACTTAATACCTTTATCTTCTGCAAAGCCAAAGCATGCAAGATTAAATTTTGAAAATACTGGAATAGGACATTTATTAATTAGAGAAAAAATAAATATTTCAGATAATTGTGACTCTGATTGGATTGTAAAAGAAATTCCTGGTGATGAAGAGAAAAAGTATCATATACTTTCTATTTTAGAGATAAAAAAATGATTCCATTAAAAGATGGATTCTATGAAAAAATGGATTTTGAAAGAATAGAAGATAATGAATATGTAGATTTATTAGAAAAAGAATATTTGTTTTGTAGATCTAAAAAAGATTTAATTATAGATAAGGCTGAGAAATTATATAATAATCAGATAAATCAAAATAGCTTCGTCAGATTTTCTTGTGATTTTAAAAAATTAGAAGAAGCTTCTTTTCAATTTTAATATCTCTATTTAAAACTAGATTTATGATATGTTGATTTTTACCTTATGATAGTTAGTATCTAAAAAACATTTTGTAATATTAATAACTAGAAATAAAATAATTCTATCAAAAAATAAGAAAGACGAGATCTAAAGTGCTTGTCCTTCTTATTTTTTGATTATATCTTTTGCCTATGAACCTACAATAGCAAAATACAGCAGATAATCATAATTATCAACGCTATAATGTGTGTTTAAAGCGTTTTTTAGATGTTAATATATATGATTCGTATTAGTTAGGTTAAACTTGAATATAAGCGATAAATAGAATTTAAAAAAGAGATAATAAACATATAGTGTATTTTATTAGGAATCATAAAAAAAATATTTATATATGTTTTTTTTTGACTATTTACTTTATGAATTGATATAATATTTCTGGGTTAACAGTGTAATATTTTTGTTATTAGAATAATTTATTAGGAGAAAATATGAAAATTAAAGATTTTGAAGCAAATGATAATAAAAGAAAAAAAGAACTTGAAGAGAAATTAAAAAATAAAAAGATAGAAAATGTATTAAGTTTATGGTACTTAGTTAGATCAAAATCTAGATCTACTATAGCTGGTTCAAAAGACTGATTTAAAACTAATTTAATATTACACTGTTAATATTCTATTCTTTTAAGGAGAGTAAAAAATTGGAATTAAGAAACTATTCATTGAAGTTTAACGAAAATATTTTGTTTGAAAACGTAAATATTGCATTTAAACAAAATACTATACACCATATATTAGGAAAGAATGGATCGGGTAAATCTTCGTTTGCAAAATCTATTCTTGGTGCTGTTGATTATAAAGGAACAATAGACTTTGGTAATATAGAACCTTTAGTAATAGGCAGTTATACAAATATACCACTTGAATATAAAGTAAAAGATATTTTAAATATTTTAGAAAAAAAATATGATATTGAACTATATAAAAAGTTTAAAATATCTTTAGATATAGATAGTATTCCTAGTAATAATAAATTAGAAAATTTAAGTGATGGTCAAAAGCAAAAAATAAAATTATTATTTTTTATATCAAATAATCCTAAAATAATAATTTTAGATGAATTTACAACAGCTTTAGACAAAAAAACATCTATTGAAATTTATAAATTTCTAAATGACTATGTTAAAAATTTTGCATCTACAATTATTAATATAACTCATAACCTTTCTGATTTAAAATATATGCCAGGAATGTATTATGTGGTTGAAGGGCATAAAATACTGGGAAATATAGATATGAATGATGCTATTGATTTTTATATAAATGGAGTTAATTATGAAGAATGAAATAAAAAGATCAGTTAGAAATAATTTTTTCTTATTTTATTTAGGAATTGGATTGTTATTTATTTTACTTGGATATATATTATTAATTACAATTGATAAAGTTAACAATGTAACTTTCTCCGATCTTTCTTTAAGTGTGTATACTGTTTTTAGTCAGTTTGGTCCAATGATATATACCGCTTTGATTATAACTTTAATTAGCTCTGACTATAAAGATAAGAATATAGTTTTTTATAAAGAAACTGGAAATAATTCTGTTAAATATTTTTTAAAGAAAGTTGGTATTGTTTTATTAATATCTATTATAACAAGTTTTTTAGTTTCATCTATAATATGCATTCTTTATAATGAATTAGAAATGTTATTACCATATTTTCTTAAACTAGAAGCAGTTTTATTATCATTTGGTATATTAAACTTAATAATAATTTTCATTTTTAAAAAATTTACAAAATCTTTTTTTATTAATTTATTTTTATGGATAATCGGAATTGTACTTGCTGGTACAAGTGATAAATTATCATTTTTAGCACATTTTGATGCTTCCATGAAAAATTATGAAATATTTGAAAAGATTGTAGATAAAAAGATTTTAAACCCATATACTTTGGTTTTAGAAGATTATTTATTTGTATTTATTATATTAGTAATATCAGTAATTATTTCATATATATTTAGAAAAAGGTGGTGGAAAAATGGAATTTAATAATGTTGCTATATTATTAACTGAAAATTGTAACGCAAGATGTGAAATGTGCTGCGATAGTAGAGGACGTGTTGTAGGAAAAACCTTAGATATTAATGAAATAGATTTGATTTTAGAAAACATTAATAATGTAAAATCTATAAACCATATTAGTCTAACTGGTGGAGAACCAATGCTATATAAAGAAATGGTAGAATATATACTAAACTATAAATTTAATAGGAATATAAATATAAGTTTAAAAACCAATGGATTTTGTGGAAATAACTTCTCAAAAGCGGAAGAATTTATATCTAAATATGCTAAGAAAATATCTAAAATATCTTTAAGTTACGATGAATTTCATATACCATTTATTAATGTAGATAGCCTAAAAAATATTATAAAAATTTCAACTAAAAACAATATCCCTACCGAAGTTGTGGCTTGCTTTCTTAATGATTCAATGAAACCTGGAGAAATACTAGATATGTTAGGAGAAGAAAGTTACTACACGGATTATTACTTTCAACCTGTTATAAAAACAGGCTCAGCTAAAGATTTTAATTGCAATAAATATATAAAATTATTAGATACTGATAGGGATATTTTAGCTTGTATAGCAACTAGCGATCCTGATTTAACTATAAACCCGAATCTAGACGTATTTCCTTGTTGCTCTCAAGTTATAGAAAATACGATTTTAAAAATTGGTAATTTAAAAGAAGATACATTAGAAAATATAATTCAATCAGTTTTACATAATGAAATTTTTTGCACATTATTTTCTGAAGGATTTACTCCATTTTTAAATCTATTGATAAAAAATAATATAGAATACCCTAAAGAACTTGCTAGTCCTTGTGAATTTTGTGAGTTTCTATTTAAATCAGATTGGTTTTTAGAGATTTTAAAAAATGAAAAATTCTATTCATCTCTTAAAAAGTAATAATGATGAGGTAATAATAGGAATAGATGATGAAAAATGTATAGTTAAATTGGATCACGGATATTATTTTCTAAATCATGACGAATATAGAAGATATTTTATAGATACTAAGTTATATGAAGTTGGTGTTATAAAAGATTCTCCCGTACTTACTATATTAATGCTAATTACAATAATATTTACTATTATTTTTTATTTCTGTAATTCTAATTATACGTTATACGACAGTAACTTTATCTATGCAAATATCATATTATTTTTTAATATTATAATACATGAATGTGGTCATATTATAATATTAAAAAGCTTGAGGAAAAAAAGCAAAATCAAAATTGGATTTAAATTTCATTTTATATATCCAGCCTTTTATGTAGATACATCGGATAGTTATTTTTTACCCAAGTATAAAAGAATAGCAGTTTATTTAGCTGGAAACTTTTTTAATTGTTTATATATACTTATAACATACTTATTTGTGCCAAGTATTAGTAAATATAATTATATACTAATGTCTACTATTTTAATTAACTTTTTACCTATAATAAAATCAGATGGGTACTATGCAATAAAAGCATTTTTTAATAAATATAACTTTGATATGTCTAAAAAATTAAAGTTTATAGATGATACAATTAGAGGCATAATAATGTTTATCTTTTTATATATAATTAGTAGAATTTAATATTGAATTTAGATTTAAAAAAAACAGAGTTGATTTGTTAGTTAACTCTGTTTTTTAGGGTGTATAGGCTAAATAGAGTATACCCTTAACAATTACATTAGTATGTCTTTTAATAATTTTTATAATGTATAAGTTGTCAGTAAGAATCATTAAACATTAATTAGATAATAGTGATGCTAGTTTTATTGATATATAAGTTAAAAAATGGAGCTTTTACAGAATAAGGCAAATTATTCTATAAAAGCTCCTTGTATTGTTATTTTATATTAGATCTAATTTTATCTTTTTAATCATTGTATATACTAAAAAATTAGTATAAGCATATTTTTGTGGGAAAATATCTAAATAACTTAATATTACTTCTTCCAGATATAGAATAGATCTGTAATTGAAGCTTTTAGCTTCAGTATATTAAAACTTAAATATCTATTGATTTTCTTCAGTAGCTATAAATATTCTCTCTTCACCATATTCATCAACAGGAATATATAATATAGTAGATTTTTTATTTTTTAAATCTAGAACATTTTCAATGATTTCATCTAGTTGATCATCTGCTTTAATTTTTTCTATAGCTTCACTTGTAAAGTCTATAGAAGAATGAACAGTATTCTTGGACTTTAGTATTGAAGAAGAGTCCATATTTTCTTTTACTATGGCAATAGTTTTTAAACCTAAGCTAGCCAAAAGACCATAACCAATTCCAGGAGTAATCGACCCAAATTTATCAATTTTTTCAGTAAACATTTTCTTTTTAAATTGAAATTCTTCTAATTTGTAATTTATACTATTTTCAAGCTTTTGTAATTGATTTGAAATGTTGGCGTATAAACTATCTTCATAATCTATTTTTAATTGATTTATTAGTTCTTCAACTATTTCCTCTTGACTTTCAAGCTTTAATCTAGAAGTTACTTCTACAATTTGACACATTAAAGATAGTTTATTAGCTTCAAAAGCTAAGGACATATCAAAATTTATGTCATCAATTTTTGATATAATTTCTTTTTCATTTTTTAAATTTCTTACATCTTCTTGTTTAGAATTTAAAGAATAGAAGTATTCTTGGAATACTTCGTCAGAAGTTTTCTTACATGATCTTATAGAATTTAAATCTATGCTGTCCAAGCTCATTCTATTAGAAATATCAGATAGTGTTTTTCTTGTTGCAAAAAGTTTTCCTATATTTTCGTTATGGTGGATTTTAATAAGTTCTTCTAACTTTTTATTTATTTCGTTGATTTGATTATTTATTTGGGATAAATAATACTCTCCTGATACAAAAGACATAGCCTTCATACCTAGGCTTATTGATTTTAAAGCTTGTAGTTTACTAGTATCTAATTCATTGTAGCCAACATGTTCTTTTATACCTTTTGAATCTCTTATAATTGTAGAACAAGAGCCATCTTTTTTAAGTTTTGAATAGGTTTCAGGGCTAATCCTAGATGTATATAGATATCCTTGTCCTTTAAGTTTATTTATTTCTGAAAAAGTCATTAAATTTGATAGTCCGAAGAGTCTGCTTGTATTAGAGTTGAATATGTTATCTTTATTAAGTAGAACTTCTTTGTATTTTTTTATATAGAGGCTATCTAAGTATGTAGCTTTTTCAATTGAAATTTCATCGTTATTTGATGTTTTTACAATCAATTGGTCGAAGTTTTTATTATCTTTTGTAGATTCCATTTTTTACTCCTGTAATTTTTATTTTAGAACTACCTTGTGGAAGTTTTTCTTTCCTTTTCTAATTATTATTTGATCGTCCTCAAATAAATCTTCTGAAACTTCAAGGCTTGGATCTGTGATTTTTTCATCGTTTATAGAAAGTCCACCTTGTTTAATAGTTCTTCTTGCTTCTCCATTTGATTTTGTTAGTCCTACATTTGTAAGAAGATTTAAAAGTCCCATTGGAAGATAAGACTTTTCTAATTCTGTTGTAGGCATTGCTGATTCATCACCTTTTCCTGAGAATAATGCTCTTGCAGCATCTAGGGCTTCTTTTGCCTTTTCTTCTCCATGAATCAATTTAGTTACTTGAAATGCTAAAACTTCTTTTGCGTAATTTATTTCTTTGGCATCAGTTGCAGAACCAAGTTTCTTGCATTCTTCTGTTGGAAGGAAGGTAAGCATTAGTAAGAATTTTTCAACATCTCTATCATCTATATTTCTCATGTATTGGAAAAGCTCATATGGCGAAGTTTTTTCCTCATCTAACCATACAGCGCCTTTTTGACTTTTACCCATCTTAACTCCATCAGCAGTTGTTAATAGTTTAAAGGTCATACCATATACTTTATCTTCTTCGTGTTTTTTTACTAAATCATATCCACCAATGATATTTGACCATTGGTCTGAGCCACCAATTTGTAAAGAGCATCCATATCTTCTATAAAGTTCTAAAAAGTCATATGATTGTAAGAGCATGTAAGAAAATTCAAAGAAGGTTAATCCTTTTTCCATTCTGTTTTTGTAGGCATCTTTTTTTAGCATCTCATTTACTAAAAATTGACTTCCAACATCTCTTAAAAAGTCTACAAAGTTTAGATTAAGTAGCCAGTCAGCATTATTTGCTACTATTGCTTGACCTTCACCATCACCAAAATCTAAAAATCTTGTAAATTGTTTGTAGAAACATTCTGCGTTATGGTTGATCCTTTCTTTAGTCATAACCATTCTCATATCAGATCTTCCTGAAGGGTCACCAATCATGGTCGTTCCACCACCAAGTAGAGCTATAGGTCTGTGACCGTAGTTTTGCATTCTCATCATAACCATAATTTGAATTAAGTGACCTACTGTAAGAGAGTCTGCAGTAGCATCAAAACCACAGTAGAATGTTAAACTTTCATTTTTTAATTTTTCTTTAAGTTCAGCTTCGTCTGTCGCTTGTTCAAAATATCCACGATCAACTAATTCATCAAAGACATTATCGTATTCTTTTGGGTATTGAAATTTCATTTATATAAATCTCCTTTTTTTTAAAAATGGGCAAAATAAAAGAGTATACTAAGGGCATTTTTATGCGGTACCACCTTATTTTATACTCAACACTTTCACTAGGTAGAAAGTCCCCTTGGCTTTAACAAAGTGTAATTTCAGATAAGGCATTTCATCCTCTCCTACTAAGTTTTATTAATTGCCATATTAACTTATTTAATCATACTATATTATAAAAAACAAATAAAAGCAAGTGAAATATTTTTTGGAAGATAGGCTAAATAAAAAGCTTATGAAATCTCTTGATATATTTCTTCTAAAAAATAAATTATATTTAAATATTAATCATTAGTTTTTAAAGCAAGTATATTTATTGACTTTTAAGCAAAAAATAATATGATATTAGAAATAAGTATAAGAAGAAAAGAGGAGAGATGATGGAAAGAAAACCATACTATATTACAACTCCAATATATTATCCTAATAGTAATTTGCATATTGGAAACACTTACACTTCTATAATTGCAGACGTTTTAAAAAGATATAAAAACTTGCAAGGTTATGATGCCTATTTGACAACAGGAACAGATGAACATGGCCAAAAGATCATGAATGCTGCTATGTCAGCTGGATATCAACCCCAAGAATTTGTAGATAAGATAGCAGGAGAAACTATAACTTTACTAAAAAAACTTGATATAGATTTTGATAGTTTTATTAGATCAACAGATAAACAACACGAAAAAAATGTTCAAAAATTCTTCCAATATCTTTATGATAAAGGAGATATCTACAAGGGAAACTATGATGGTTACTACTGTATGTCCTGTGAAACATACTTTACAGAAAGCCAACTTGCTGAAGGACACAAGTGTCCTGATTGTGGAAGACCTGTTGAACATCACGAAGAAGAATCCTACTTCTTTAGACTTTCAAAATATACAGATAAACTAAAAGAATTATTTAAAGACCATCCAGAATTTTTGGAACCAAAATTTAGACAAAACGAAATGCTAAACAATTTTATTAACAAAGGACTTGATGATCTTTCAGTTTCAAGAAATACTTTTGACTGGGGTGTAGATGTTCCTTTTGATAATGAGCATGTTGTTTATGTTTGGATAGATGCCCTAACTTGTTATCTTACAGCTATAGGCTATGGATATGATGAGGAAAAATTCAATAAATATTGGCCATCTGGAGTACATTTAATTGGTAAGGATATAGTAAGATTTCATACTATAATTTGGCCAGCTCTATTAATGGCTCTTGATATTCCACTTCCTGAGAAAGTATTTGCTCATGGATGGATTCTGTTTGACAATGACAAGATGAGTAAATCTAAAGGAAATATTATGTATCCAGAACCACTAGTAGAACTCTATGGGGTGGATGCTTTAAAATATTTTGTTTTAAGAGAATTTAACTTTGGATCTGATGGAAACTTCTCATCAAAGAAATTTATGGATAGGTATAATTCAGATCTTGTAAATGATCTTGGAAATCTAGTTTCTAGAACAACATCTATGATTTCAAAATACAATGATGGATTTGTTAAAAAACCAAATATTAAAGAAAATATAGATAAGGAACTCATATCATTAGCAGAATCAAGTTTTTCTGATTTTACAAGTCTAATGGATGACTTTAAATTTAATGAAGCCTTAGAAAGACTATGGAAATTGGTTCGTAGAGCTAATAAATACGTAGACGAAACAGAACCATGGATTCTTGGAAGAGAAGAAAAATATGATAGATTAAATACAGTATTATACAATCTTGCAGAGACACTTAGAATAGTTGCTCAATTATTAGAGCCAGTTATGAAAGATACTTCTAAGAAAATTCTTGAAAAACTTGGTACAGATAATAAGGGATTTGAATCAGCTAAGACCTTTGGACTTTTAGAAGAAGGTGCAAAAGTAATTAAGGGTAAAAATCTTTTTGAAAGATTAGATATTGAAGAAGAACTAGTAAAGCTTCATGATAAAAACAACTCACTAATTCAAGAAAGATTAGGAGTTAATAAAAAAGAAGAAAAAGAAGAAAAACCTTCTAAAAAAGAAATTACAATAGATGAGTTTGATAAAATTGATCTAGTTGTAGGAAAAGTTCTAGAAGCCAAAGATCATCCAGATGCAGATAAGCTTTTGGTATTTAAGGTTGATATTGGAGAAGATGAGCCAAGAACTATAGTTTCTGGAATCAAAAAATGGTACAAGCCAGAAGACTTGATTGGAAAAAATGTTGTTGTTGTTAAAAACTTAAAGCCAATCAAGATGAGAGGGGTTGAGTCCCAAGGTATGATGCTAGCAGCTGGAGAAGATTATGTAATCATGCTTACAACTCTTAAAGATTGTAAACCAGGCGAGGCGATTAGATAGTGAAACTTATAGATTCACACTGTCATATGACAGATGATGCCTTTGATGATGACAGGAACTTTATAATCAAAGACCTTAAAAACTTTAGAATAGACAAGATTATTCTTCCAGCAGTTAACCTTGAAAATTCAAGAGAAACTGTAAAACTTGCAAAAAAATATGACCAAGTTTTTGCTCAGGTTGGTTGTCATCCTGAAGATGCAGATTCTTTTAATGAAAAAGATTTAGAAGAATTAGAATCACTTGCAAAAGAAGATAAGGTCGTAGCCATAGGAGAGATTGGACTAGACTATTATTGGCGAGATGATAATAAAGACAAACAAAAAGAAGTTTTTGTAAGTCAATTAGAACTTGCTAGAAAACTTAATCTTCCAGTCACAATTCATACAAGAAATTCCACAGCTGATACCTATGAAATTCTAAAAGATTATAGGGATTTAAAAGTACAAATACATTGTTTTGCTGATACTTTAGACTTTATGTGGAAGTTTATGGATTTGGGTTTCTTTATATCAATTGGGGGAGTAGTTACCTTTAACAATGGAGAAAACGAGAAAAATGCAGCAAGAGCAGTACCCTTAGACAGGCTAATGTTAGAAACAGATTCTCCATATCTTACCCCAGAACCATATAGGGGACTTAGAAACGATCCAAGAAAAATCGTTGAGGTAGCTCGAGAGATAGCAAAGTTAAAGGGGATGAAACTTTCCAAACTTGCGAAGGCCACTAGAAAAAACACAGAGAAATTTTTTGATATTTAAGTAAGGATTTAAAAATGAACATAGTGAAAGTAATAATGTTTACGGTTTTTTATTTTATAATCATGGAGATAATAACATATCTTTTAAGGAGTAAATTCGATAAAGAGATTATTGATAATAAAGCAAAATCTTTTATTACAATAAGCATGGCACTTGTATCGACTTTTGTTTTGTAAAATATCAGATTAAGAATAAATAGGGGATCTTTAATGATAATTTAATCTTAAAGATCCTTTTTATTGTTAAGAGACTTTTATGATAAAATATTATAGATAAGAAAAATTGGAGATATTTATGATAAAAGAAACTATAGTAGTTGAAGGAAAAGATGATATTACAAATATAAAAAGAGCCATTGACTGTGAAATGATATCCACAAATGGTCTTGCTTTTGGAAAAGAACTTATAGAAAGACTAAAAATTATAAATCAAAGAACTGGAATAATTATTTTTACGGATCCAGATTATGCAGGAAAAAGAATCAGAGAAAAAATAGCCAAAGAAATTCCAGATGCAAAACATGCCTACATAGATAGGAAAAAAGCAATCAAGAAAAACGACCTAGGCGTAGAAAATGCTAAACCAGAAGATATAATAGAAGCTTTGAAGAAGGCTAAGGCCCAAGTTAAAGAAAAAACTGAAATATTTACTATGAATGACTTGGTTCAAAATGATCTATCTATGACAAAAGATTCCAGAGAAAGAAGAGCTAGACTTGGGGACATGTTGGGAATTGGATACTTTAATTCCAAACAATTAGTCTCAAAGTTAAATTCTTTTGGAATAAGTAGAGAAGAATTTGAAAGTGCGGTAGAAAAATTATGAAAAAACTATATTCGCCTAAAACTGTAAAACTTATTCAAGAACTTTATGGTTTTAAATTTACCAAGTCCTTGGGACAAAACTTTTTAGTAGATAAAAACTTTGTAGATAAAATTGTGAACTTGGCAGAAGTAGAGGGAGAAAATATACTTGAGATTGGTCCAGGAATCGGAACTATAACGCAAGCTATGGGAGAAGTTGGTGCAAAAAAAGTAGTAGCTATAGAATTAGATAAAACCCTTATACCAATCCTACACGATAATCTAGATGAATACGAAAATATAAAAGTCATTCAAGGAGATATTTTAAAGGTTGACTTAGAAGAAATTCTAGAAGAGGAATTTGGTGGAGAAGACTTCAAAGTTGTTTCAAACTTACCTTACTATATAACAACCCCTATTATAGAAAAACTTGTTGCAGGAAACCTACCATGCAAGGATATGACTATCATGGTACAAAAAGAAGTTGCAGATAGGATGATAGCTGATGAAAAATCTAAAAACTATTCATCTCTTTCTATATTTGTAAAATTTTATACTAGATGGTCTGATAGGATAAATGTTCCAAAATCAGTTTTTATTCCACAACCTAAAATTGACTCTACAGTTTTAAAACTAAACCTAAGAACCTATGACAAAGAAGTAGATAAAAAAATTCTCTTTAACCTTGTAAAAGCTGGATTTTCCAAAAGAAGAAAAACAATTCTTAACTCACTTTCATCAGTAATAAGTAAGGATGACTTAAAAGAGATATTAAAATCATTAGATCTAAAAGAAAACTTAAGAGCAGAAAACCTATCTTTAGATGATTATATAAGTCTTGCAAAAAGTATTGAAAATGAATATTAATATAGTATAGTATTATCACGAGAGTTAAAATAAGTAAAAAAAAGGAGAATGACGAATGAAAGACGTAACAGTTTATACATCTACAAGATGCACATATTGCAAAGCACTAAAAAACTTTTTAAATGAAAATAATGTTAATTTTGAAGAAAAAAATGTTGATAATGATAAAGAAGCAATGGACTACTTAGTTGAACACGGACACAGAGGAGTACCAGTTTCAGTTATCGATGGCGAAGAAATTGTAGGATTTGATAGAGATAAAATAACACAAATGCTTGGCCTATAAGAAAAAAATTAATCAGCCCTTCGGGGCTGTTTTTTTGTTTAAGTTTATTAAAATGAAATATTCTTTAAAAGTGGTAAAATCATATAGTTAGATAAATTTCAGATTAAGTAAAAATAAGCTTGGAAAACGTATATTGCATATGTAAAAAGTTAGTGAGGTAACACATATGAAGTTTTTAAACTTGTTAGAAAAAATAGATTATAAATCTTATAAAAATGAAAATAATGAAGAACTAATAGAAGTCACCTTTGACTCTAGGAAAGTTAAAAAAGGGTCTGTTTTCGTTGCTATTAAAGGTAATGAGATGGATGGTCATAAATTTATTGACCAAGCCATATCAAATGGAGCCAACTGTATAGTACATACTGAAAATCTTGAATTTAAGGATGGAATTTCCTATATAAAAGTAAAAGATGGGAGAGTAAGTCTAGCACAAATTTCTAATGTCTTAACAGATTTTCCATCAAGAAAGTTAAGACTTGTTGGAGTAACTGGAACCAATGGGAAGACAACCACAGCTACTTTTCTTTACAGACTTTTTAGAAAACTTGATGGATCCTGTGCTAATATTGGTACAGATGGGACATTTATTAATGATAGGATGCTTGAAACGGTAAATACTACACCAGAAATTTCTGATGTAAATAATTTTTTCAAAAAAGCATTAGAAATGAAAGTTAAAAATGCTATTATAGAAGCATCAAGTCACGGATTATCTATGCATAGATTGGATGGGATTGATTTTGACTATGGTGTATTTACTAATCTTTCTATAGAGCATATGGATTTTCATGAAACTATGGATAATTATTTTAAAGCAAAGATGATATTGATGGAAAATTCTAAAAAACAAGTTATAAATATAGATGATCCATATGGTAAAAAAGCAAAAGAGATTTATAAAGACGCTATAACTTTTTCCATAGAAGAAGAATCTGACTATAAGGCAAGTCATATCAAAAAAGTTGGTAATGCTTTGGAATTTTTTGTAAATGGTCAAAAATTTTCTCTTCATAGGTATGCAAAATATGATATTTATAATATTTTAGCTTCAATCGCTATACTAGATCAAGAAGGTTACGATCTTAACGATGTAAGTAAAGCTATAGAAGGAATAGAAATTCTTTCATCACGTTTTGAGTTTATAGAAAATAATTTGGGAATAAATATTATTATAGACTTTGCTCATACGCCAGTGGCCTTTGAAAATCTTTTTAAGACTATAGAAAAAGATAAGAATATAATAGCTGTATATGGGATAAATGGAGATAGAACTAGAGAAATTAGAGAAAAAGTTGGTGAAATTTCAGCAAAATATAAAGTTTTTTCTGTAGTAACATCAGATGATCCTAAGTTTGATACTTATGAAAACATAGCAGAGGATAT
>JBQDYR010000031.1:9886-16316 GCA_052105355.1 Anaerococcus sp. | reverse complement strand
CAATGGCATTTGGTATGGTGAAGGTTACTTCTAAGACATTTATTCCACCTTCTACTAGTCCCTTACAGTATTCTATGGCTTCTTCTACATCTTTTCCTCTTACTACTGGAACTATTCCTAGTTCATGAATTCTATTTAGTGTATCTAATTTACTCATCTATATCTCCTTAATCTTAACTTACTTATCTGCTTTTTCTATTGCTTCCCAAAGTCCGTTTAGGTAAGTAACGCCAAGAGCTCTGTCATAGAGTCCGTAACCCGCTCTACCTTCTTCTCCCCAAATCATTCTTCCATGGTCTGGTCTAATGTACCCATCAAACTTTGTATCATAAAGAGCTTTCATTATTTCATACATATCTATTGATCCATATGATGAAAGGTGAGCTGCTTCATAGAATTTTCTTTCCCCTGTGATTTTTATATTTCTAGCATGAACACAAGCAATTCTATCTTTTTCTCCAAAGTATTTTATAAAATCTATTAAATCATTATCTGGATTTGAGCCTATAGATCCTGTACATAAGCATATTGAATTTGCTGGTGAATCAACTAGGTTTACAATTCTATCAAATTGTTCTTTTGTATGACTTATTCTTGGAATTCCAAACACTGGCCAAGCTGGATCATCTGGGTGAACAGCCATTTTAATTCCTAGTTCTTCACAAGTTGGAATTATTCTTTCTAGGAAATATTTATAATTTTCAAAAAGTTTTTCTTCATCTATATCTTTATATTTTTCTAAAACATTAGATAATTCTTCAAGTCTTTCTGGTTCCCAGCCTGGTAGAGTAAAGTCTCCTGCTCCTTCAAGTGTTGCTTCAACTAACTCTTGTGGTGTAAGACCTTCTATATCTGCTTCATCATAAGAAAGTGTGTTTGATCCATCATCTAGATTTTTCTTTAAGTCTGTTTTTAACCAATCAAATACTGGCATAAAGTTATAAACTACAACTTTCACTCCACATTCTGCAACATTCCTTAAAGATTCTTTGTAGTTTTCTATATACTTATCCCTTGTTGGAAGTCCCATCTTGATATCTTCATGAACGTTTATAGATTCAAGAACTTCACATTCAAGACCAGCAGCATTTATCTTATCTACAAAAGCTTTGAATTTATCTTTTTCCCATACTTCTCCTGCTGGAAACTCATCCATCATTCCCATAACTCCTGAAACTCCAGGAATTTGCTTAATATATTCTAAGGAAATAGGGTCAGATTTACCATAATATCTAAATGTCATTTTCATAGTTTATTCTCCTAAGTATTTTTCTAGCGTTTTTCTAACACTACCAGTACCTTCTGTCATTTCTCTCAAATAATCTATTACAAGTCTGTCCAAACCTACTTCGACTAAATCTAGTCCAAAGATTTTATCATTTGATAAAAGTTTCTTTAGTCCTTCAGTTTCTTCAAATTTTCCTAATTCTATTCCTTTAAGTGATTCTTTTAAATCATCCATTAAAGGATCAGCAGAAAGCTCAAATTCTTTTCCAGAGTCTTCTACTCCCAATAAATATCTTAACCATCCAGCAAGAGCAAGTGGTATATACTTTAAGTCTTCAACTTCTAAGCTATCAGAATCTCTGTATGATTTTATAGTCTCTCCAAATCTTATTGCTATTTTTTGACTTGTATCTGTAGCTATTCTTTGAGGCGTATCTGGAATAAACTTATTTGGAAGACGTACCTCTATTACTTCATCTATAAATTCTTTTGGACTTAAGATTTTTGGATCTACCACTACTTTTAGAGCTTCATCATAACCAATTTTTTTAATTAATTTAACCAAATGTTCATCTTGCATTTCTTCTGATATAGATTCATAACCTAAAACACATCCTAAGGTAGCAAGAGTTGTATGAAGAGGGTTTAGGCAAGTTGTAACTTTCATAGTTTCAACCTTATTTACAGTTTCTCTATCAGTCATATAGACTCCTGCCTTTTCAAAAGAAGGTCTACCATTTTTGAAATCATCTTCTATAACGAGATACTCTGCTTCTTCTGAGTTTACATAAGGAGCTGTGTAAGTATGTTTATCTGTAACAATTATATCCATATCTTCAAATCCTAAATCTTCCAAGTACTCTTTAACCTCATTTGCAGGTCTTGGAGTAATCTTATCAATCATAGACCATGGATAAGAAATTTCATTTTCAAGATAGTTTATAAATTCTTTTTCTACTTTTCCCTTATCTTTCCATGCATTTGCAATAAGGAAGACAGAGTCTTTAATCTTATCTCCATTTTTTGAGCAATTATCAAGACTTAGTAGAGTCATTCCCTGACCAGTCTCTTTAAATCTTCTATATAGAAGATAAGTAACAAGGCTCATTAAGTGTTGTCCTTCTTCTATATTATTTTCTAAATCTTTTTTAACAACATCCATAAGCTCACCATTTGGAGCATAAAGATTGTAGCCTTTTTCTGTAATTGTAAAGCTTGCAATTTGTAAGTTTTTATTTAAGAAGATTTCTTCAATTCTTTCTTTATCTTTACTTACAGCTAAGCTTTCTGCTAGATTTCCTATAAGGTTTGTAGAAAAGTCTCCATTTTTGTGTAAGGTCACAGATAAAGCTAAGTTGTCAAAAGGTTTATAAGTATCATCTATAATCTTCTCATCAAAGCTTTCTACAACTGAAATTCCTCTATTAAATAAACCTTGGTTTAGCAAATCTTGACCAATTCTAGCTATATATCCTTTAAATATATTACCTGAACCAAAAGCAATCCATTTTGGGTCCTTTATTGAATTTTCTCTGACTTTATTAATATCATAAGAATTTTTTTGATTTACTTTATCATTTATCTCTTTTAAATTTTTTAAACTTAACTTCATATATTTCCTTTCTTAATAATCGCTATGTCTAAATGAAAAATCTAACTATTACATATTATTGTTTTAACTAAATCCTAACAATACATAGTGCTCAAACTGAATTCAGATCTTACATAATATTTGATTTTAGAGATATTAAAAATCAATATTTCAAGTAAGCGCTTACATAAAAACTATTAAAATAACTGTATGTAAGCGATTACATACTTTGACTTTAGTATACATAAATATTCTAATTATGTCAAGTTCTATCTTTATTAAAATAGATTTATAATTATATATCTATCAGCTTGTATAAATACTTATAATTCCTACAAGTTAAGTTAACTTAGAATTATTCTTCACATTATTACTATATATCATTAATGTACCTTACTTATTTTTAATTTATATTTCAATCCAATCTTTATTATATTAGTAACCTTAATGTTTTAGTTTTTGATAATAATAATTTATATTTATAATTAATTTTTTCTTTTTTTAAATTCCTCTACTCTTCATAAAAAATAGCGTTGAGAAGCTCAATATTAATATGAGCTTGTCAACGCCATAGAAAGAGATTTATACTCCTCGTATTTTATTAGTTAAAGTAATCCTGCACTTCCTGGCAAGTATAATGTTACTGCAGGAACATAGGTTACTAAGATTAATCCTATTAGTATTGCTATATAGTATTTGATCATATGTGGGATTACCTTTGATAGGCTTGTATCCCCTACTTTAATTGCTACGAATAAAGTATTTCCTACTGGTGGTGTAATATTTCCTATACATAAGTTATAAACTATTACCAAACCAAAGTGAACTGGGTGCATACCAAATTCTGTAACTATTGGTAAGAATAATGGTGTGAATATTAGGATAGCAGGGGTTACATCCATAAAGGTTCCAGCTAATAATAATATTACGTTCATTATTAATAGAATAATTATAGGATTGTCAGTTAGAGAAAGCATTGCTGATCCTATCATTTGAGGAATACCTGTAAAAGCCATTACCCATGAGAGAATATTACTTACTCCAATTAAAAAAACTACAATACCACTCATTTTAGCACTTGCTACTAGAATCTCCCATATTTTTTTTGGATTTAGATTCTTATAAATAAGTCCTAAGATTAGAGCATATAAAACTGAAATAGCTGATCCTTCTGTAGCTGTAAATACTCCTTTTACTATTCCTCCGATAACTACAATGATTAATCCTAATGATGGAATAGCTCTTAAGAATGCTTTTCCTAGATTTGACCAAGAGAATTTTTCTCCACTACCTGTATATCCTTTTTTCTTGGCTAAGAAAATTGTTACTATTAAACATCCTAAAGTCCAGATTAATCCTGGTAGGTATCCTCCTAAGAAAAGAGCAGCAACAGATGTACCACCTGATACAAGCGAATATGTTATAAGGGCATTTGATGGTGGGATTAAAAGTCCTGATGGAGCTGAAGCTCCGTTAGCAGCAGCTGATAAGGCCTTGTCATATCCTAAATCTTCTTCTCCTTTTTTAACCATCGAACCTACTGCTGCGGCTGCGGAAGAAGCAGATCCTGAAATAGCTCCAAAAAGAGCGTTAGTTCCAACATTTGTTACCATCAAAGCACCAGGAAGTTTTCCTAATAGTGCCATTACAAAATTTACTAGTCTTTTTGCTATACCACCTTCATTCATTAAGTTTCCTGCCAGTATAAAGAAAGGTATGGCAGTAAGTGTAAAGGAACTCATACCAACAAAGGTTCTTTGGGCCCCAGTAATTACTGATGGATTAACCGCTACTGTTTGTAAGATTGCTGTAAGAGCAGCTATCCCGATAGAAAACGCTATTGGTACTCCCAAGATTAAAAGTGTCACTAGTACTATTAATATTATCGATAATGCTTGAAGAGCCATTATTTTTCACCTCCATCCATATGTTTAGAAACGTCATCCGACTCACTTACTAGATGTTCTGAAGCTTCTGTTATTGATTTAGATTGAATAAACTTAACCTTTCCATTAGAAATGTCTTTAATATTTAAGATGCAAAACAATATATTTAAAACTCCTGCAATAGGAAGGGCTATATAAAATACTCCCAATGGCACTCCTAATGAAGATGTCATTTGTCCCATGGTTAATTTACTTATTGCTATACCACCATAAACTAATACTATTGCTGAAAAGATAAGTATAATTACTTCAGAAAAAATAGCTACATTCTTTTGAGTTTTCTCTGTTCTTGTTTCTATAAAAGCTGGTATACTCATATGTTCTCTTTCACCTGTAACAAGAGCTGCTCCAAATAGAGTTAGCCAAGCAAAAAGATATGATGCCATTTCCTCTGTCCATGTCGCTGAGTCATTTAAAACGTATCTGGTAAATACTTGCCAGATTACTAGAAGAAACATTATTCCTAGTGTTACTCCACCTAAAAATTTTAAGATTTTTTCTAAAATATTTCTCATTAGTTTGATCCTCCTTTAGCCGGATACTCTTTATTGTAGGCTTGGATCTTGTCGTAGAATGGTATAAGTTTTTTATTTCCTTCTAATACTTCATCTGTTAATGGAGCTACAACTTCTGCAAATTCGTTAGGATCTGGATAGTTAAACTGAACACCCATTTCCTCTGCTCCCTTTATTGCATTTTCTACTGCTATTTCCCATTCTTGTCTTTGTTTTTTGTTCAATATTTCAAAACCTTCCTCGAACACTTTTTTATCTTCTTCTGGTAGATTTTCCATAAAGTCTATATTTCCTATCAAAATATCTGGAACCATTTGATGCATATCATATGAATAGTATTTACAGATTTCACCGTGGCCATTATCAGTTAAAGACATTTCATTGTTTTCCGCTCCATCAATAATTCCTGATTGTAGTGCTGTGTATACTTCACCAAATCCCATTGGTGATGCACTTGCTCCAAAAAGATCCATCATTTTAACATTGGTTGGTGATTGTTGAACTCTTATTTTTAGACCTTCTAGATCTTCAGGTTTTTCTATAGGCTTATCTTTAGTATAAAAAGATCTACTCCCAGCATCTAGCCAAGTTACTGCTACAAAACCTGAGTTTTCTGTAGCATTAAAGATTGGGTCTGTTATTGTTTTATCATCCATTACGTGGTGATAAGACTCTTGTGAAACAAAAAGATAAGGTAGGTTAAAGATTTCATAAACATCATCGAATGTTTCTAAAATCGCATTTGAAGCTACACAAAAGTTAATAGCGCCAGTTTGTGTTAACTGTACCATATCAGTTTGTGAACCTAGTAATTCTGACGGATATACTTGTACATCATATTTATCACCAAGTTTGCTTTCAACATATTTTTCGAATTCTAATAATCCTAAGTGGGTAGGGTGATTTTGTGATTGGTTGTGTCCAACTCTCACTATAATTTTTTCTCCTGATTCTTCATTAGATTCAGAAGATGAACATGATGAAAGTCCTAGGATTAAAACAATGGCAAACATTGCCCTAATTATTTTTTTCATTTTTTCTCCTTTTACTTAAAAATTAAGTAGTCTCTTTAGCTAAAAAAACTGAATCTACTATAGTTTGATGATTTAATTTTTCCTTATTTATCAATTTTTCTAAAGATTCTACTGCTA
>JBQDYR010000031.1:9321-9876 GCA_052105355.1 Anaerococcus sp. | reverse complement strand
TAAGCTGTTGATCTATAGAAGAAATTGCTTTTTGAGTATAGTTTGATGAATCAATATTATCAAATCCCACTATAGCGATTTCTTCTGGAATCTTTATTCCAAGACTGATAAAATGCTTGTAATATTGAATTGCTAAGTTATCATTTTCAAATTGGATTGCATCTACCTTCCTATCTCTTAAAAGTTTGATAACTTCTATAATTTCGCCATCTACATGACTTGATTCAAACTCTATCAATTTAATCTCTGGATAATATGTTTTTAAAGCCTTTTCAAATGCATTTCTTTTAGAAATAGCGGCTCTATTTTTCATACTGTCAACTGGATATATATATATAGGATTTTTATATCCCTTACCCTTTATAAATTTTAAAGAATCCATGATACCCTTTTCTTCATATGAAGAAACAGTCACTATATTTTTATATTCTTTTTCAAGTATTGCATTTATCATAATGGCTGGAAACCTATCTGAAGCTTTTATTAGTTCGTCTAAAAACTCCCTTTCTTCATACATAGATCCAACTGTTATTAATGCATCTACTTTTTTCTCTC
>JBQDYR010000031.1:0-9311 GCA_052105355.1 Anaerococcus sp. | reverse complement strand
TTAATAAATAAAGGTAATCAAGTTTCTTTTTTGTATTAGTAGTTGTATTACAAAGAATCGAAACTTTTCCACATTTATTAAGATTTTTTTCCAATTCATAAGCTAATTGATGATCAAAATAGTTTCTTATGTTTGAGACCATAATTCCAACAGATTCTGTTTTGTTTGTAGCAAGAGATCTTGCGATACCATTCGGTATATAATCTAGTTCTTTGATTGCATTCGTTACTTTTTCTTTGGTTTCTTGACTTACTGTAGCTGTTCCATTTATAACCCTAGATACAGTTGCTACTGAAACACCGGCTTTTTTTGCCACATCATATATATTCATATGCTTTTGTAAGCGGTTACAAATTTACACAATATTATAACGCTTTTTTATCACCTCATTCCTTTTAAAATATTAGCCTTGTAAGCGGTTACACGACCAATTCAAGTTTATCTAAAATGAGTATATAATATTAGATAATACTTGTCAAATTTTTATTTATCTTTTCTTATCTTATGAATTCCTACCAATTAATCCTACCAGACTCATCACCTTTTACTATATTTTCAACTTTTTGTCTATTAACCAAGTTAAAGTCACCTTTAATAGTATGCTTCAATGCGCTTGCCGCAACTGCAAAATCTATTGATTCTTCTTGGCTTTTACCATCAAGTATCGCAGTAAGAAGTCCTGCTGCAAAGGCATCTCCTCCTCCTACTCTATCTACTATTCTAAGCTTCAATCTTTTGGATTCATAAAAATTTTTACCGTCATAGATTGCAGCTGAAAGTGTATTATCTGATGCGGATATTGACTCTCTAAGTGTCGAAACTACATACTTAAATCCGTAATATTTCTGAACTTCTTTAAATATCTTTTTAGTTTTTTCGCTAGTCAACGGACCTGGTTCTACATCGTGAAGTTGTGGTAAAATGCCAATAAGTATATCTATATATGGACTAAGATTGTTATAGATCTCTACAGCTTTTTCTAGACTTATTACAGAAGATCTCCAGTTTAAGTCAAAGGATACTAGGACATTTTGTCTTTTGGCTTCTTTCATAGCAGCTAGAGTAATCTCATAACAATTTTTAGAAAGTGCTGGTATTATTCCCGAAATATGGAAAAGGTCTGCATCCTTAAATATTTTTTCAAAATTAAACTCTTCCTTTTTAGCTTCGCATATAGAAGAATTTTTTCTGTCATATATTACTCGTGGTGGTCTTTGACTTGCTCCAATCTCTGAGTAATAGATTCCCATTCTATTACCACCTCTTACTATGTAGTCAGTATTAACTCCAAACTGAGCAAGTTGATTGATGGCAGCATCTCCTATTTCATTATCAACAAGTTTACTTATATAATATGTATAGTAGCCAAACTTAGCCATAGAAATAGCTACATTTGCTTCTCCACCTCCATAGACTGCCCTAAACCTATCTGCTTGAACAAATCTATTATAATGCATTGGAGTTAATCTTAACATTAGTTCTCCTAAAGTAATAACTTTTTTCATATTATCCACCTTTTTTATTAAAATATTTTTATATCTATAAATTCTATCTTATATATACATTTCTTTTTTGTCAAACCTAAAAGAAAGTCCAAAAAAAATTTTTCATAAAAAAAGACCAGAGAAGCTAATCTCTGGCTTTTTTATTCTTATAAATAATATTTATCAACAACTTTTAAATTATCATCTAATTCATATACTAGTGGTTTTCCTGTTGGAATTTCTAGACCCATAATATCGTCATCTGAGATATTTTCTAAGTGTTTACAAAGTGCTCTTATTGAATTTCCGTGTGCTGCTATTAGAACTGTTTTTCCATCTAGTAGATCTGGTGCTATATTGTCAAAGTAGTATGGCAAAGCTCTTTCTAAAGTGATTTTTAAGTTTTCTGAAACTGGAATTAACTCTTTTGGCATACCTTTGAATCTTCTATCAGCGAATTGTTTTTCTTGTTCTTCTTCTGATAAATCTGGTGGAAGTGTATCATATGATCTTCTCCAAATATGAACTTGTTCATCTCCGTATTTATCTCTAGTTTCGTCCTTATTTAAACCTTGAAGTCCACCATAATGTCTTTCGTTAAGTCTCCATGATTTATATACTGGTACATACATTTGATTTGAACATTCTAATGCATAGTTACAAGTTTTAATAGCTCTTTTTAGAATTGATGTATGAGCTACATCAAACTTTATTCCAGCTTCTTCAATTTTTCTTCCTGCTTCTTTTGCTTCTTCCACACCTTTTTCGCTTAAGTCAACATCTACCCATCCTGTAAATCTGTTAGCTAGGTTCCATTCACTTTGGCCGTGTCTTACTAATACTAATTTTGAAGTCATTATCTTCTCCTCATTCTTTCTTTTCTTTCGAGTTGCTTTTGCTTAGCTCTAATTGATTCACTTTTTTCTTCATCAATTGTATCAATCCAAGTCAATGCCTTTGATGTTCCATTTATTACACACTTAGTTGGATTCTCAGCTATCCTTGAATTAATTTGAAGCATATCTCCTAGTCTTTGGCAAAGTCCTAACGTTAAGGATCCTCCTCCTGTAAGGATTAAACCTCTATCATATAGGTCTGCTGCAAGTTCTGGCGGAGTTGCTTCTAAGATATATTTTACCCCTCCTACAATCTCGTCGATTGCTGAAAGTAGAGCTCCATAAATTTCATTAACAGGAACAAATACTTTTGATGGAAGACCATCTCCTATTCTTCGTCCTCTTATTTCTACTGAATCATTCATTTTTTTACCTGAAGCAATTATTTTTACTTCTTCAGCTGTTCGTTCACCTATGAGCATTTTATATTTGTTCCTAATATGATCCATAATTATAGAATCAAAGGTATCTCCTCCGACATCTACAGAGTTTGAAGTCACAATTTGACCTAAAGATACTACTGCTATATCTGTAGTTCCTCCTCCAACATCTACTACCATATTTCCACCTGGATCATTTATATCTACATCTGCTCCTAAAGCAGCTGCAAGAGGCTCTTCTATAAGGTAGGCCCTACCTGCTCCAGCTTCTTCTGCTGCTTGAAGAACAGCTCTTTTTTCTACCTGAGTAGATTTTGATGGTACGCAAATTAAAACTTCAGGTTTAAACAATGTTTTCTCCAGGGATTTATTAAGAAAATATTTGAGCATCTCTTCTGTTGATTTCATATCAGAGATAATACCATTTTTAATTGGTTTTACTGCAATTATATTACCTGGTGTTCTTCCTAGAAGTTTTTTTGCTTCTTCTCCAACAGCTAATATCTGATTTGACAAAACATCCTTGGCTATTACTGAAGGTTCATCTAATACTATTTTTTTATTATTAACATAAACTAAAACTGATGCAGTTCCTAAGTCTATAGCCACACTTTTTCTAAGCCTTACCATTATTTATTCTACCTTACTTGTTTTTAAGTTCGTCTACTTTGTCTAGCTTTTCCCATGTAAAATCTTCATCATTTCTACCAAAGTGTCCGTAGTTAGTGGTTTTTCTATAAATAGGTCTTAATAAATCTAGGTTATCTATAATAGCTTGTGGTCTAAAATCAAAAACTTCCTCTACTATCTTGGTAAGTTTTTCATCATCGTATTTTCCTGTACCAAAACTATCAACATAAATTGATAATGGACGAGCCACACCTATAGCATAAGCAATTCCTATCTCACACTTTTGAGCAAGTCCTGCAGCCACTAAGTTTTTAGCAGCATATCTTGCCATATAGGCTGCTGACCTATCTACTTTTGTTGGGTCTTTTCCTGAGAATGCCCCGCCACCATGTCTAGAAAATCCTCCGTAGGTATCTACTATAATTTTTCTTCCAGTAAGTCCTGAATCTCCCTTTGGTCCACCTATAACGAATTTTCCTGTTGGATTTACATAAATTTTTGTATCATCATCTAGATATTTTGAATCTATTACTGGTTTTATTACATAATCTATAATATCTTGTTTGATTTTTTCAAGACTAATATCTGCTTCGTGCTGAGTTGATACAACAATAGCTTCTATTCTTTTTAATTTTCCATCTTCATATTCTACTGTAACTTGAGTTTTTCCATCCGGTCTTAAATATGGAATAGTTCCATTTTTTCTAACTTCTGTTAGTTTTTGAGAAAGTTCTTGTGCATAAACTACTGAAAGTGGTAAGTATTTGTCTGTTTCATCATCTGCATAACCGAAAACCATTCCTTGGTCTCCTGCACCAATCTTATCATACTTATCTTTACTAGTCTTATATTCTTCAGCATCGTCCACACCTTGGGCTATGTCAGGAGATTGTTCAATTATTGATGTAAGTATTGCCACATTTTGGTAGTCAAAACCTAGAGCTGGATCATCATAACCTATATCTCTTATTGTATTTCTTGCTATAGATTCTATAGGGACATAAGCCTTGGTTGTTATTTCTCCAACAACTAGAACCAAACCTGTTGTTGTTACAGTCTCACATGCTACTCTTGAGTTTTTATCTTGTTTTAAACATTCATCCAATATAGAATCTGAAATTTGGTCACATACTTTGTCAGGATGTCCTTCTGTTACTGATTCAGATGTAAAATATTTTTTCATTACTTCTCCTTATCATCTTTTCTTTCTAAAAGCACCACAGCTCTTGCTTCTATGCCCTCTCCTCTTCCAGTGAAGGCTAATTTTTCGCTTGTTGATGCTTTAATTGATACATTTTCTATATCTGTTTTTAAGTGTTTGGCAAGAAGAGTTTGTATTTTTTCTGCCATAGGGTTTATCTTTGGTTTTTCACAAATCACAACAGTGTCTATATTACCAATTTTATACCCTTTCTCTTCCATTAGGTCTACTACTTTGTCCAAAAGATTTATAGAATATACATCCTTATAGGTATTATCAGTATCAGGAAATAATACTCCAATATCTCTAAGGTTTAGGGCTCCAAGAATCGCATCCATGATTGCATGAGTCAAAACATCTGCATCTGAATGTCCCAAAAGTCCATACTCATAGTCAAATTTTACTCCACCTATTATTAATTCTCTACCCTTTTCTAATCTGTGGACATCATAGCCTAATCCTATCCTCATAGTGTCTCCTTTATAGCTTTGGCAAAGATTAAATCTTCTGGTGTTGTAATCTTAATGTTAGTGTATTCACCTTCTACAACCTTGACCTTATAATCAGTAAAAATTTCAAATAACTGACTATCATCTGTTATTTTATAGTCAACTTGTAAATATTTCTTGTAAAGATCTTCAAGAATATTTCTATCATATACCTGTGGTGTTTGGACATTGTAAAGAAAATCTCTATTTGGAGTTTTTTCTACTGCCATATCACCACTTACAATTTTAATGGTATCCTTGGCCTTGGTTGCAGATATTACCGCCTTGAAGTTCAAAGCTTCTTCTATAACTTTTCTATAAAGGCTCCTACTTGCAAAAGGTCTTACCCCATCGTGGGTTAAGACCAAGTCATAATCTTTAGATAAAGATTTTAAACCCTCTAGAGTCGATCGCTCTCGAGTTTCCTTACCATAAACAAATTCTATATTAGCATCATATTTTTTTATTATATCTTCTATTTCTTTCTGATCATCTTTTCTTATAACAATAACAATTTTATCAATTTCATCTATAGATGTAATAGTATCTAAAGTTATTTCTATAATCTTTTTATCTTCAATTTTGATATATGGCTTATTTGTACCAATATTCATCCTATGACCAGAACCTGCAGCAACTATTACTGCACCTAGTTTTTTATTACCTATCATTGTCCATCCTAGCCCTTACGAAAATCATTTTTCCAGCAGAAGTTTGCAAAACACTGGTTACAGTAGCATCAATGGTTTGTCCTATATAGTCTATTCCATCTTCAACTACAACCATAGTACCATCAGATAAATATCCTACACCTTGCTCTCTTCCTTTGCCTTCTTTAATAACCTCAACTTTCAAAAACTCTCCAGGTATAACAATAGGTTTTAGTGCATTAGTAAGGTCATTTATATTTAAAACTGTAATTCCTTGAACCTCTGCTACCTTGTTTAAGTTATAGTCATTAGTAAAAATTTTGGCATTTATTTCTGTAGCCATTTTTAAAAGTTTAGAATCAACTTCCTTTATATCAGGATAGTCCTTATCTGTTATCGTCAAAATAGCTTTAGGACTTTCCTTGATTTCATTTACTATATCAAGTCCCCTACGTCCTCTTTCTCTTTTAAGATCGTCTGGACTATCTGCTATGTGTTGGAGTTCTTCCAAAACAAATTCTGGAACTATAAGCTCCCCTTCCAAAAAATCAATTTTTATAATATCCAAAATTCTTCCATCAATAATAACTGATGTATCAAGAATTTTTGGAAGAGCAGATTTTGTTAGTTTTTTCTTAATGAGAGATTTTCCATCACTCTTTTCTTGTTTTTCCCATTGAAAAAGTGTAAGAACTTCATCAGTATTTCTAGTAGCTACTCTCCATCCTAACAAAGCAAATCCTAAATAAATAAATAATGATAATAGCACAAAAATAGTATTACCCACTACAGGTAAAGATAACTTTGTTAATGGTATAGATATTAGATAGGCAACTATAAAACCAATTATAACTCCTACTGTCCCAAATATTATTGTAGATAAGGGCATTTGTTCAAGTTTCTTTTCTATAACAATAAAACGTCTTCGCATCTTACCTATAAAAAAGTTTGATGAAAAATAAAAAATTCCGGCTAATATTAAGCCCCCTGCAATATTAACTATTACGAATAATACTCTTGATGAAAGTTTTAATCCAATCATTGCAAGTATTATTCGTACAATAGAAACTCCCAGGATAGCTCCAATAATAGCAAACAGAATACGAAATATTCTAGTTGGCATATTAAGCTTCTCCTTATATTAATTTTTAAAGTCCGATAGATTCATCTATCATTTCTTCTGCTTGTTTTTTATCAAGAGAACCAGCCATAACAAGCTCACTAGCCATGATTCTTCTAGACCTATTCAAAAGTTTTTTTTCTGTTGTAGAAAGGCCCTTTTCACTATCAAGTACTGAAAGATTTCTTACCATATGAGCAATATCAAATATATCTCCAGTTTTTAAAATTTCTTGATTTTTACGATATCTAACATTCCAGTTATTACTCATTTTTGTTGGTTCTTGATCTAAAATCTTTAAGACTTCTTCCCCTTCTTCTTTGGATATAACATCTCTAATATTCATATCATCTATATTAGAGGTAGGGACAGATATATCCATATTCCCAATTGGCATTTTTAAAATAAAGTATTCTTTCTCTTGGCCCAAAAATTCTTTCGTCTCAATGGAATCTATTATCCCAGCACCATGCATAGGATATACAATTTTATCACCGATTTTAAACATTTTGACCTCCTAAGGCTCTCTATAATATTATAACCTTTTTAGGTAAAATTTCAAAAAACATAATAATATACTTTGATTAATTCTTTTGTCAATTATTTTTAACCAATTCTAAGTTTTACTGCTTTATGAAGAACTTCTACATTACAATTTGTAGTTTTACCACCATATTCTCCATCCAAAGTCCAAATTAAATCTTCTTTTGTTTCAAATTTGAAATTCTTACCGTTTTTAAAAGATACAAATTCATTTTCTTTACGGTTAGTAAGTCCAGCTATAATTTGGTTTAGATCTATAATATTTTTTGGTCTTTTAACTAGCATTATTTCAAAAATCCCATCATCAAGTCCGACATTTTTACCTACTATATTTTTAAATCCACCTACAGATACCGAATTTGTAACCATTCCATGTATATACTCATCCTCTATAATATTATCATCTATAGTAATTTTCACCTCATAAGACTTTAAATTTGAAATACTTTTCATACCCTCAAAAATATAGGCAGATCTTCCAAAAATATTTTTCATAGTTTGATCTGTTTCATAAGATACCTGGGCTATAGATCCAAAAGCTGCTACATAGGTGAAAAATTTATCTTCAAGTTTTCCTACATCTAAATTTTTAACCTTTCCATTAATAGCAATATTTTTTGCAAGTTCTATATTTGTAGGAATTTTTAAATTTTTGGCAAAGTCATTAGTAGATCCTGTTGGTATATAGCCTATAATAGGTTCTATATTTGCCTTTAAAGCTCCTGATACAACCTCATCCAAGGTTCCATCTCCACCACTTACAACTATTTCATTAAAATCTTTTCCATATTCCTCTACTTTAAGCCTAGCATCACCTGCAGATTGAGTTGCGTAGCAAGTAGTAAAGTAACCTTTTTTACTATAATAATTTATAATTTTTTCCATGTGTTGACTGATTTGCATTTTTCCACTTTTTGGATTATAAATAAAAAGCAGATTCTTCATTTTTTCCTCCGAATTAAATTTATTACTATTTCTTAAATACTTTTAATTACTTTAATTATAGATATATAATAATTATAGACGTATAATAATTATAGATGTATAATTATATAGTATTATGTAAAATATTTTTAAGAAAGGAATTATTATGAACAATAAAAATACCAGAATGATTGTAGAAGCCGGCATATGCATTGCTCTTTCAACAATTCTAAGTCTTTTTAAACTATTTGAGATGCCTCTAGGTGGAAGTGTAACTCTTGCAGCAAGATTACCTTTAGTTATTTATTCTATAAGATGGGGTTGGAAGAAGGGTGTTTTAGCTTGGACTGTATATGGCTTAATACAAATTTCTCTTGGAGGTTATGTTATCCATCCTATGCAAGGATTCTTAGACTACATAGTTTCTTATGCTGTAATGGGAGTTGCAGGTATTAGATTTAATAAGAATTTTTCTAAAACTTCCTTTATTCCATCTGTTATCATAGCTTACCTACTTTCTGGTGCAGCAAATGTTTTAAGTGGTATGATATTTTTCTACGATATGACAACAGCTATGGAAGCTGGTTTCAATTCGTTCTTATTATATAACTTATCATACAACTACTCATTTTTGACTATGGATTGTTTGATTTTACTTATAATCTTAGTTCTTACCTTTAATAGATTAGAAACTCTTTATAGATCACAAGCTTAATAGAGACTACTAACTAAAACTTAATCAGTAAAAAATCTATGACTTCTTAATCATAGATTTTTTTATTGAATTTAAATTAAATATATATACTTATAAAATGCTACAAATTGCAAAATCGCACCAGCAAGTACAAATATATGCCAGATAAAATGGCTTAAAAACATAGTTTTCTTTTTAAAAAAATAAGTTCCCCCAGTATAGGATAGTCCACCTAGTAATAAGTATATGAAAAAGCCTATAGGAAAGTTAACAATAATTTTTTTAATCATCACCATCATAA
>JBQDYR010000030.1:0-16400 GCA_052105355.1 Anaerococcus sp. | reverse complement strand
TTAGTTTATGGCTTAGGCCTTACAGGAATTTCAGCAGTAAAAACTCTATCAATGTTTGGGTTTGAAGTATTTACTTATGACTCTAACAAAGAAATGGTAAATGAACTAAAGGACTATACATATAGTCCTATTTCTCAAGATAGAGCTATATCTGATAATTTTGATTTTGTTGTAAAATCACCAGGTATTAAACCAACAGACCCCTTGATAGAAAAGCTTTCTGAAAAGAGCGAAATCATTTCTGATATAGAACTTTCTTATAGACTATTTCCAGAAAAAAACATCATATCAATAACAGGTACAAATGGAAAAACAACAACTACATCAATGATTACCCATATATTAAATGAATCAGGAATAGATGCTATAGCAGTAGGTAATATAGGAGAAGGAATTCTTTGGCAAATGTATAATAAATCTTGTGTGTTTGTAGAAGAAATCTCATCTTTCCAGCTACATAATACTAAAGAATATGATACTCATATCGCTGCTATATTAAATATTACTGAAGATCACACAGATTGGCATGGAAGTTTTAAAGACTATATAGATAGTAAATTAAAAATCGCCCAAAATCAATCTCCTGATGACTTTTTAATTATTAATCATGAAGATAAAATAATTCAAGCACATAGAAATGATTTTAGAGCACAAATTTATGAATTTTCTTCTAATGGGAAAGTAGATAAGGGAATGTATCTTGATAAAGATAAGATAGTTTTTGTAGATGATGGAAAAAAACAAGAAGTTATGAAGACTGAAGATCTTTTAATAGTAGGTAAGCACAATATAGACAATGCTATGGTAGCTCTACTAGTATGCAAACTTTATGGACTAGATATAGAAAGTATTATTGAAAATGCAAAAACTTTTAAGTCGATTTCTCATAGACTTCAATATGTAAAGACTATTAATGGAGTAGATTTTTATAATGACTCGAAAGCAACTAATGTAGATTCTGCTATAAAAGCAATAGAATCTTTTAATGAGAATATTATTCTTATAGCTGGAGGTTATGATAAACATGTTGATTTCAACCCTTTAATTGAAACATTTAGAAAAAAAGCTAAGGCTATGATTCTTATTGGACAAACCGAAAATACCTTAGCAGATATGTGTAAAAAATCAAGTATAGAATATTTCATAGAAAATGATATGGATCATGCAATAAAAAAAATATTTGAAATTATGAAAGATGGAGACACAGTCCTTCTTTCTCCTGCAAGTGCTTCTTGGGATGCATATAAATCATATGCTCAAAGAGGAAATGACTTTATAGAAAAAATCAATAAATATGAATTGGAGATATTATGAGAGTTATTGTATCAGGTGGAGGTACAGGTGGACACATATATCCAGCTATTGCTATTTGCCAAAAGTTACAAGAAAGACATAAAGATATAGATATTTTATATGTAGGTACAGAATATGGACCAGAAAAAGCTATAGTAGAAAAACATGGATATAAGTTCCATGCCATAGAAGCTATGGGAATGCCAAGAAAGCTTTCAAAAAAATTATTTAAATCATTTTTTAAGAATTTAAAAGGAATGAGACAAGCTAGAAGAATAATAAAAGATTATAATCCAGATATAGTTATAGGAACAGGTGGATATGTATGCGGACCGATTCTTTATCAAGCTACTAAGAAGAAAATTCCAAGTCTGATCCATGAATCAAACTCTTATCCAGGAATAACTACAAAAATTCTCTCATCTAAGGTCAACTATGTTCTTATATCATATGCTCAAGCTATGAGCCACTTAAAAAGTAGAGAAAATGTAATAGTAACTGGTAACCCAGTAAGAACAAATTTTTCAGATAAATTTACAGAAGAAGACCTAAAAGAACTTGGGATAAAAAAAGATATACCAGTTGTATTTTCTTTTGGAGGATCAAACGGATCTTATTGGATGAATAAGGCAGTATCAAACCTAGCTTCTCACTTGGATGGTAAGTTTTACTTGCTTCATCAAACCGGAAATAGATATTATGATGAATTTATAAAGAACACAGCTGAAAGTAAGTATTTAAAAGTGTTTCCCTATATAGAAAATATTGATCTTTTCTATGCTGTATCAGATTTAGTTATAGCTTCTTCTGGAGCGATGACTCTAGCAGAACTTTCTAGTGTGAAAAAACCATCAATTCTTATACCCAAAAATTATACAACAGAAAATCACCAACAATTTAATGCTCAAACATATGTTGATAATGGAGCTGCTCTTATGATTTTAGAAAAAGATTTAAATGAAAAAATTTTATATGATAAGATATTAAATATAATAGATGATAAAGATAATATGAAGTTGATGGGAGTTAATGCTGGTAAGCTCGCAAATCCTCAAGCTGCAGATCAAATTGTAGATATAGTAGATAGGCTTACAGCAAAAAAATAATATGGCAAATACTAATAAAGACAGAAAAAGACTTTCTGATAAACAAAGAAAAAGGAATAGAAAATCGAAGGGTATTTTTACTATACCCTTATTTATATTCTTATTATTATCAAGTTTAATAATAATTGCTTATAATGTACATAGACATACTTATTTTAAAGTTTCTCAAGTATTTATATCTGGCAATGTTATTACAACAGATGAAGAAATTCTAAATCTTGTAGGTAATCCTGTAGGCAATAGTATCTTTACATATGATGTAAAAGAAGGTGAAGAAAAACTTTTAGAGCAAGAAAATATAAAAGAGGCTGATATTGTAAAAGAATATCCTGATGATATTAAAATAGAAATAATGGAAATATTCCCTTATATGGAAGCACAATATGAAAATAAAACCTATTATGTAGCTAATACAGGAGAAATTTTACAAAAACCAGAAAATACAGGAAAACTTGTTAAACTTACAAGTTCAATTGATAATTCAGAAATAGGTCAAGTATTTACTAACGACCAAGACAAGTTAAAATTTATACAAGATCTCCAAACATATTCTTATGCTAATGAGCTAGATGAATTAAACTTGGAAAATAAGGACGATATTGGTATAATAATAAAAGGTATCCAGGTTGAATTCGGTGATTTGGATATGACAGATTATAAACTAAAATTACTTGATTCTGTTCTAAAAGATATAGATCAAAAAGGCATAACAGCCAAAACAATCGACCTAACTAAAGGACAAAGTCCAGTCGTTGAGGTTGAAGATGATTCTTTAAATGAAGAAAATAATAATTAAATTTATAAATCAATAACAAGGAACGGGGGAAGAAAATGGCAAATATTAATATGGAAGTTGATAATAATAGCTTAGCCAAGATTAAAGTTATAGGTGTTGGTGGTGGTGGAAATAATGCCATAAGTAGAATGAGAGACAATGGTCTTACAGGAGTTGAATTTATAGCATTAAATACAGATCAACAAACACTAGACCAAACCAATGCAGACATTAAACTACAAATTGGAGCAAAACTAACTAGAGGACTTGGAGCTGGAGCAAATCCTGATATAGGAATGAGAGCTGCAGAAGAAAGTAAAAATGAAATATCTGATGCAATTAAAGGTGCTGATATGGTATTCATTACAGCTGGTATGGGTGGAGGAACTGGTACAGGTGCTGCACCTATAGTTGCCCAAGTTGCTAAAGAACAAGAAATTTTAACAGTTGGAGTTGTAACAAAACCATTCACATTTGAAGGAAGAAAAAGACAAACTCAAGCTGAGATGGGAATAGAGAATCTAAAAAGTAATGTAGATACATTAATTACTATTCCTAATGATAGACTCCTACAAATAGTAGAAAAAAGAACTTCAATGGTTGATGCTTTTAAAATGGCTGACCAAGTATTAATGGATGCTGTTTCAGGTATTTCAGAACTTATAGCAGTACCTAACGTAATTAACCTAGACTTTGCTGATGTTAAGTCTATAATGAGTGACCAAGGAATAGCTCATATGGGTATAGGTAGAGCTACAGGTGAAAATAGAGCTGCAGATGCTGCTAAAGCTGCTGTAAACTCACCATTATTAGAAACATCTATAGAAGGTGCAAATGCAGTACTATTAAATGTAACAGCTGCAGAAGTTGGACTAATGGAAGCAAATGAAGCTGCTGAGTTAATTAGAGATACCATAGACTCTGATGCAAATATAATCTTTGGTGTAGGTTCAGACGATTCTCTTGGTGATGACATCAAAATAACTGTAATTGCTACCGGCTTTGATGGAAATAATCAAAGAAGTGCTGGAAGACAAGAAACTACAAGATCTAATGTTAACCAAAACCAAAATACAGCTGAAAGAGTAAGACCTACTACAAAAAAATCATCAAACCCATTTGATGACATAGAACTACCAGACTTTTTAAAGTAAATGAAGTGTCCGTATTGTGATTCTAACGATACAAAAGTAATTGATTCTAGAGCAACAGAAGAAAATCATGCTATAAGAAGAAGAAGACTTTGTTTAACATGCAACAAAAGATTTTCTACTTATGAAAGATATGAAGATTCTACAATTATGGTCGTAAAGAAAGACGAAACACGAGAACAATTTGATAGGATAAAACTTATCAATGGTATTGTTAAATCATGCGAAAAACGACCAGTTTCTATGGAAGAGATAGAAAAAGTTGCTAATAATATAGAGTTAAAAATAAACCACACTGGAAAAAAAGAAGTATCCTCAATAGAAATTGGAGAGCTTGTTATGGGTGAATTAAAAGATTTAGATCCGGTGGCTTATGTTAGATTTGCATCTGTATATAGAGAATTTAAAGACGTTGATTCATTTTATGATGAATTAAAAAATTTAAAGCAAAAAGATTATTAATATAGAGCTGTTGCAAAGTACTTAATTTATGGAGCAACAGCTCCTTTTTAAAGTTAATAATCAATAATTATAAAAATTTAAGGATAAATATGGATTTATTTGAATTGAATAAGCAAAGACAATTAGAAAAATCTGCCCCTCTAGCAGATAGGATGAGACCCAAAGATTTAAAAAATTACATAGGTCAAGATCATCTTTTAGCAGAAGGTAAGATAATAAATAGGATGATAAAATCTGATAGAATTTATTCAATGATTTTATATGGACCACCAGGTGTAGGAAAGACAACTCTTGCTCAAATCATATCCTATACTACAGATATGGCCTTTGAAAAGGTATCAGCTGTTGCAAGTGGCATAAATGATTTAAAGAAAAAAATTCTAATAGCCAAGGATAATCTTAAGTATGAAAATAGAAAAACAATTCTTTTTATTGATGAGATACATAGGTTTAATAAGTCTCAACAAGATTACTTACTTCCATACGTTGAAGATTCTACTATTATACTTATTGGAGCTACAACTGAAAATCCTTATTTTGAAGTAAATAAAGCTCTTATATCTAGAATGTATGTATTTGAACTAAAAAGTTTAAAAGATAAGGATTTAAAATTGCTATTAGATAGGACTTTTAAAGAAGATCCTGTTTTAAGTAATAAAAATATTGCTATAAATGATGAAGCAATAAATACATTGATTAAATATTCCAATGGAGATTGTAGGGCACTATTAAATGCTTTAGAAATAGCTGTGTTTTCAGAAGAAGATAAAGATGGTAAAATAGTTATTGGACAAAGAAGCATAGAAAATTCAATTCAAAAAAAGATTGCAGTATATGACAAGGATGGGGATAGACACTATGACACAGCATCAGCCTTTATAAAATCTATGAGAGGATCAGATGTAGATGCAAGTTTATACTATTTGGCAAAGATGTTAGAATCTGGAGAAGATATAAAATTTATAGCTAGAAGAATGATAATATTTGCCTCAGAAGATATATCAAACGCAGATCCTAATGCCTTAAGTTTAGCAGTATCAAGTTTTCAAGCTATTAATACTGTCGGAATGCCAGAGGCATCAATAATTCTTGGACAAACAGTAGTATATCTTGCAAGTGCGCCAAAATCGAACTCATCATATCTTGCAATAAAAAAGGCTTTAGATTTTGTAAAAAAAGAAAGAGATCATGAAGTGCCAAATAAACTGAAGGATACCCATTATAAACAAAGCAAAAAATTTGTAACAGATGAATATAAGTATCCTCATGATTTTGGTGGTTTTATAGAGCAAAACTACTTACCAGATGACTATATAGACCTTAAATTTTACGAGTCAAAAGATATAGGCTATGAAAAAGTATTGAGTGATGGATTGAAAAAACTAAAGGGAGGAAAGTAGAAAATGAAATTAAGAGAAATTAGTAGGGATGTTGAAAAACATATAGATAAAGATGTTGTTATACAAGGTTGGGTAAGACAATCGAGATTCGGTAAAAATGTAGGTTTTATTGAATTAAATGATGGTAGTATTTTTAAAAATATCCAAGTTGTTGTATCAAAAGACATAGAAAACTATGAAGAACTATCAAAAATGTATTTATCCACATCATTAAAAGTGGAAGGTACCTTAGTTAAGACAAACAATGCCAAACAAGCTTATGAAATTCAAGCTAAAAATATAGAAGTATTGGGAGAATCCAGTGAAAAATTCCCAATTCAAAAGCAAAGGCAAACCTTCGAATATCTTAGAACAATTCCTCACCTTAGACCAAGAACCAATACTTACAGGGCTGTCTTTAGAGTAAGATCTGTTTTAGCTTATTCTATTCATAAGTTCTTCCAAGAAAAAGGATTTTTATATTCACACTCTCCAATTATTACAGCAAGTGATACAGAGGGAGCTGGAGAAATGTTCCAAGTTACAACAATGGATTTAAATAATCCTGATACGAACAAAGATGGATCATTAAACTACAATAAAGATTTCTTCTCAAAAAAATCTTACCTAACAGTATCAGGACAATTAGAAGCTGAAGATCAAGCATTAGCTTTTTCAGATGTTTATACTTTTGGTCCAACTTTTAGAGCGGAAGATTCAAATACACCAAGACATGCTGCAGAATTTTGGATGATAGAGCCTGAACTTGCCTTTGCAGACTATAATGTTTGTATGGATGTTGCAGAAGAAATGTTAAAGTATATGATTAATTATGTACTAGATAATTGTCCAGAAGAAATGGAATTTTTCAATAAATTTATTGATGATACCCTACTTGAGAGATTAGAAAAAGTTAGAAATGCAGACTTTGGAAGAATTACTTATACAGATGCAATAAAAAAACTTCAAGAAGCTGATCAAGAATTTGAATACAAGGTAGAATGGGGAATAGACTTACAAACTGAACACGAAAGATATTTGTCAGAAAAAATAGTAGGTGGCCCAGTATTTGTAACTGATTATCCAAAAAATATAAAAGCTTTCTATATGAGAAGAAATGAAGATGGAAAAACAGTAGCAGCATTTGACCTTCTAGTTCCAGCGGTAGGAGAATTGATTGGTGGTAGTCAAAGAGAAGAAAGATACGATAAACTTGTTGATTCTATCGAAGAAAATGGTCTACAAATTGACCAATACGATAATTACCTTGACCTAAGAAAATATGGTTCAGTAATTCATTCAGGATATGGACTTGGTTTTGAAAGAGCTGTTATGTATATAACAGGAATGAAAAACATCCGTGATGTAGTACCTTATCCAAGAACAGTGAATGCTTTTGCAGATAAAAATTAGGAGAAGAAATGAGAGAATATAATCCAAATGCCATAGAAAAAAAATGGCAAAAAATATGGGACGAAGAAGAAACTTTCGTTAGTAAAATAGATTCAAATAAGAAGAAATTCTATCCATTAGTAGAATTTCCATATCCATCAGGCCAGGGTCTTCATGTTGGTCACCCTAGACCATATACAGCTCTTGATATAGTTGCAAGAAAAAGAAGACTTGAAGGAGAGAATGTAATTTATCCTATGGGATGGGATGCCTTTGGTCTTCCAACAGAAAACTATGCGATTAAGCATAAGATTCACCCAGCAAAAGTAACAGAAGATAATATAGCTCACTTTAAAGATCAAATGAAATCTATAGGTTTTTCATTTGATTGGTCAAGAGAAATAAATACAACAGACGAAGACTACTACAAGTGGACCCAATGGATTTTTATCCAACTTTATAAAAAAGGTCTAGCATATAAAAAAGAAATGTCAGTAAACTGGTGTCCATCATGTAAGGTAGGGCTTGCTAATGAAGAAGTTGTAGATGGCAAGTGTGAAAGATGTGGTACAGAAGTAACACATAAGAACAAAAATCAATGGATGCTAAAGATTACAGATTACGCTGATAGATTAATTGATGATCTTGATGGAGTTGATTATGAAGAAAAAATCAAGATCCAACAAAAAAAATGGATCGGCAGATCATTTGGTGCTTCAGTAGATTTTTCTATCAAAGATGAAGATTATAAACTTGAGGTTTATACTACTAGGCCAGATACTATCTTTGGTGCAACTTATATGGTTATAGCACCAGAACATCCAATAATTGAAGATTTAAAGTATAAGATTACAAATCATCAAGAAATCAATCAATATCAAGACGAGGCAAAGAAAAAATCTGACTTTGAAAGAGGAGAGCTTGTCAAAGAAAAAACTGGTGTAAAAATAGAAGGTATATTTGCAATAAACCCTCTAACAGGAAAAGAAATTCCAATTTGGATATCTGACTATGTTCTAATGTCTTATGGTACAGGAGCAATAATGGCAGTACCAGGACATGATACTAGAGATTATGAATTTGCTAAAAAATTTGATATGCCAATAATTCCAGTTGTAGATACAGGTGATGAAGAACTTCCTGTCACATCTATAGATAAAGGAATAATGATAAATTCAGATTTCCTTAACGGACTTTCAGTAAAAGAAGCAAAGAAAAAAATTATAGAATATCTAGAAGAAAAAGAACTTGGTAAAGCAAGTAAAAATTTCAAACTACGTGACTGGGTATTTTCAAGACAAAGATATTGGGGAGAACCAATCCCAATGGTGTATTGTCCTGAGCATGGATGGGTATGCGAAAAGGAAGAAAATCTTCCAATAACCCTTCCAGATGTAGACTCATATGAAGTAACAGATGACGGGGAAAGTCCTCTTTCAAAAATAGATTCATTTGTAAATACAACATGTCCTATTTGTGGTAAACCTGCCAAAAGAGAAACAGATACCATGCCGCAATGGGCAGGAAGTTCTTGGTACTATCTAAGATATATGGATCCAAAAAACAATGAAGCTCCTGTTGGAAAAGAAGCATTAAATTACTATGGACCAGTTGATTGGTACAATGGCGGTATGGAACATACAACACTTCACCTACTTTATTCAAGATTTTGGCACAAATTCTTATATGATATAGGTGTAGTAAATACAAAAGAACCATATATGAAAAGAACTGCCCATGGTATGATTCTTGGAGAAGATCATCAAAAGATGTCAAAATCTAGAGGAAATGTAGTAAATCCTGATGATATAGTAAGAGATTATGGTGCAGATACCCTAAGATGTTATGAAATGTTTATAGGAGATTTTAGATCTACAGCCCCTTGGTCAGACGAGGGAGTAAAGGGATGTAGAAAGTACTTAGAAAGAGTATTCAATTTATATGATCTTGTAGAAGAAGGAGATGAATATTCTAAGGAACTAGAAGTTATAATCAACCAAACTATAGAAAAAGTTACAAATGACTACGAAAACTTGAAATATAATACAGCCATAGCTCAACTTATGACTCTATTAAATGAGATGAGAAGTCTTGGTAAGATTAGTAAAAAAGATTTTAAAACTTATCTAATACTTCTAAACCCAGTAGCTCCACATATTACTGAAGAACTTTGGCAAGAAATAGGATTTGAAGGACAATTAAATGAGGCAAAATGGCCAATATTTGACCCAGAAAAACTTGCATTTGATACATTTGAAATGCCTGTTCAAATAAACGGTAAGGTTAAAACTACAATTAATATTGCAGTAGATGCAAATAAAGATGAAGTTTTGGAATTAGTAAAAGAAGATTCTAAAATACAAAATCAACTTGAAGGAAAAAATATAGTTAAGGTAATATATGTTCCATCAAAAATCTTAAATATTGTTGTAAAATAAGATATAAAAAAAGACCCAATCGGGTCTTTTTTATTTGGAATATTTATTGTTTTTTATAGCAGAAATTATTTTGGTTATTTTATTGGAAGAAATATCATCAGATGTTGCAAGTTTTTCTATAGTATTTATAAGATCAAAATTACTTTTATTAAATTCTAAAAAGTCTTTTCCAGTAATAAATTCTAAAATCAAACCATCACCAATTATATTGTACCTAAAAATATGTATACCATAAATAGCAGAAGTCGACTTAAAAGAAATATCAGAATTTCTAATTTCTCCTATAGACTTTATTTTTTTTATTGAACCATTATTTTCTATATTCAATCCAAGGTTTATCAAATTGTTTATAGATTCTTCAACTTGATTCTTATCAAAGTCGACAAAAAAATCACTAATTATCATCTGTCCATAGGATTTATAAAGTTTTAACTTAGATTGTTTTATATTATAAAAATTTTTCAAAACTAATTCTAAAAGTATAAAAGCAGTATTGTAGTAAAGATTATGGAATCGTATATCTTCATTTAGGATAAGTTCTACTTGGTTTTTATTTGGTTTACCATCAACTAGATGAACAGTCTTACCATTTCTTTGATAAACATTTAGTACTTTCAATGAAGAAATATAACCCTGATCATTTTTAAGACGATCATCATCTAGGGTAAAGATAGTTCTATCTAAAAGTATTTCAGTCTTATTATTATTAAATTTTTTGTTTATAATATTGGCATTGATCCTAGTTATTTCTGGATAATTTATATATAGTAAATCTTTCATTAGCATACCTCATTTTAATTTTATCATATATGTTATAATTTTTATAGAGAGGTAGGTATGAGAAAGAATTTACTTTTTATCCTTTTAGGTGTATTATCTGGAATTGGAATATTTATTGTAGATAGAGGTTTGGGATTTTATATTTTTGTGTTATCTCTTATTTTATCTTTGATATTTTATTGCTATAAGAAAACACTCATTTTTTTAAGTATTGGATTAATGTTTGGTTTTTTCTATAGTTATTATCTTTTTAACTCTTATGAACTTTTAGAAAAAGATAATAGAAATTTAGAATTAACCATAGTTGAAAAAAAGCAGAAAGAAGAATTTTTCACCTATACAGTCCTTGCAAAGGATATAGAAGATGGAGTTAAAGAAAAATCAGTATTTACGGATGAATCTGATTTTAATATTGGAGATAAATTATTTGTTAAGGCAAAGATAAATCTTCCTAAAACAAATACTAATCCTTATCTATTTTCTTACAGAAAATATCTTTTATCTGAAAATGTAAAATCAAGTCTTGATATAAAAAAGATTTATGGATTTAATATATCACATTCTTTTTTATTATCGATAAAGAATAAATTTTATAATTATATACATGAAATATTTGATTCTAATATGAATAAAGAGAGTGCAAACTTTGTAACATCTGTTATTCTTGGAGAATCCTTAATAGATTCTGATGAGATAAGAGATTTAGGACTTTCTCATATACTTGCAGTATCAGGACTTCATATAGATATATTGGTTAGCTTTATATTATTAATTTTTACATATTTAAATGTTAACTACAGTTATGGTTTTTTAACAGCATTGGGCTTATGCTTTTTATATGGATATTTAATTTCGTTTCCATATTCTGTAATAAGAGTTCTTATTATGACACTTATTAAGTACTTAGCATTTGTTTTAAGAAAACCAGAAGATAAGAAAAAATCTCTGCTTATAGCAGGTTTAGCTATACTTCTTATAAATCCTTTTGCAGTCCTTTCACCAGGATATATACTTACTTTTTCTGCAGCAACTGGTATATACCTAATTTATCCAAAAATAAAACATTTCGGTAGTAATTCTTTTATTAAAAAGCAAGTTATATTTTCAATTGCTATCCAAATTGCAATTTTTCCATTTATTATTTACTATTATGGAAAGATAAATCTTATGTCACTTTTTGCAAATCTAATAGTAGTTCCAATTTTTGAATTATCTATGTATATAATTTTTGGACTTATTGTACTTTTTCCATTACTAGGAAAAATTTTGAAATTTGTATTTTGGATTTTAGATTTTTTAATAGGCCAAATTTTGGAAGTGACTAAGTTTTTAGCCTATTTTTCAATATTTTCTTTTGAATTTAAAAAGGAATCTATAGTTTTATCGATATTTTTCTTTGTTTTTGTACTTGTATTAATATATGGATCAAAGAAAAATAAAATTATGAATAAGCTATATTTTGGAATATCTATAATTATTATTGGATTTTTAGCGATTGAACCTATTTTTATTAGTAAACCAAGTTTTTCTATGGTGGACATAGGACAAGGAGATGCTTTTATTTTAAAAGATGGAAAAGATATTTACCTTTTTGATGTAGGTGGACCCAAATTTGACTCTTATGATTCAGGAGAAAAAATCTTAGTTCCTCTATTAAAGTCTATGGGCGTAAGAGAAATTAAAGCTATTTTTATTTCTCATTTAGACAAAGACCATGCTGGAAATCTAGAGATAGTTAATAGAAATTTCAAGGTTAAAAATGTAATATCTACTCCTTTAAATTCGAAAGAGTTGGCTGCTTATAATTTTCTACCAATGAGTGTTGGAGATAAGATAAGGTTAAAAAATGGATATATAGAAGCTGTATTTGATGGTGTAGATGGAGAAAATAAGAATAATAATTCTTTGGGACTTTTGATCGATATAAAGGGAAATAAAGTTTTAACCCTAGGAGATTTGGAATCGAATTTTGAAGACAAGTTAAATGTAAGGGCTGATATTTTAAAAATATCACATCATGGTTCAAAAACATCAACTTCTAAAAAATTTGTAGAAAAAATAGATCCAAATGTAACTTTGATTTCTGCAGGTAGAAATAATACCTACGGTCATCCAAGCAAGGAAGTTTTAGAAAATATTTCAAATACCAAGATTTACAATACCCAAGAAAATGGATTTGTAGAAATAAGATTTTTAGAAAATGGTTCTTATCAAATAGAGCCATATTTGAAGGGAGATTTCTTTTAATGAACTATAAAGAATTTATGGGAGAATTAATAGATAAAAAGACTTCGGGAGTCTACCTTTTTGACTCGGAAGAAGAATATTTAAATGAGACTGTGATAGATGCAGCTAAAAGTAATGTTTCCATTTTAGACTTTAATTATATAGATATTAAAGATAAAACAGACTATGAACAGATAAAAACATCCATCGAGACCTATCCTGTTATGGAAGATAAGAAATATGTGATCTGGAGAAATATCGATTTATCTAAAAATAAAATAAAGGAATATAAAGATGTACTTGATAATCTATTAAGTGATTTAAAAGAATTTCCTGATTATGTTTCATTTTTTATTTTTTCTGATTCTAAACCTTTTAAGGGTAAGGTTTATAAACAAGTTAAAAAATATGGAAATATAGTTGAGATAAAAAGATTAAATAATCAAGAACTTGTATCTTTTATAGGAACAAGATTTGCAAGAAGTAAAAAGAAAATACAAAATTCTTTGATAAGAGAAATAATCGAGAGATTTTCTTACCTTAACAAAAATAGTGATATAGACCTTTATAATATAGTGAATACTGTAGATAAGATTATTTCTAATTCCAAAGACCAAAGAGTTTCTCAAAAAGATGTTCATGATCAGCTTGACTCCGTTTTAAATTTAAATATATTTAATTTAACGGATTCTTTTTCAGAAAGAAATTTACAAAAATCTACAAAAACTTTTTTGTACATGAAGGATTCAGGAGAAGATCTTTTTATGATCTATCATATGATAATAAGGCAAGTAAGAAATCTAATAGGTGTCAAAACTTTAATAAACGAAGGTTTTGGAGAAAAGTTTATTATGAAAAGTCTTTCTATAGGATTTTTTGAATTTAAAAAATTAAGAGGTTTTGTAAATAACTTCTCCCAAGAAGAACTTTTTAATCTCCATGATTTTCTTTATACTATGGAAGTTTTACAAAAAAGTCAAGAATTTAATATGGAAAGATATTTACTTATATTTTTAAATAAAGCATGTAATAGATGAGGAGATAAGGATGAATAAGCATAAAATAATTTTAGATACAGACCCAGGTATAGATGATGCTGTTGCAATAGCAATAGCACTAAATTCGCCAGTAATTGATACTAAACTGATAACAAGTGTTTCAGGAAATGTAGACATAGAAAAAACAACTACGAATGCACTAAAGTTAGTAAAGTTTTTTGATAAAGATATAAAAGTTGCCAAGGGATGCGACCATCCACTTATAAGACAACCAATTTTTGCAGGAGAAGTACATGGGGAAAGTGGTATGGATGGTTATGATTTTGATCCAGTAGATAAAAGTCTTTTATCTGACCATAGTGCAGTCCATGCTATGATTCACCTTCTTGAAGATGAAGATGATATTACAATAGTTGCCCTAGGACCTTTGACTAATATTGCATCACTTTTAATAGCAAGACCAGAAATCAAAGAAAAAATTAAAAGTATTGTTTTAATGGGGGGAGCTATCGGTAGAGGTAACCGTGGAATTTATTCTGAATTTAATTTTACAGTAGATCCAGAAGCTGCAAGAATTGTTTTTGAATCTGGAATAGATATAAGTGTTCTACCATTAGAAGTTGGTAAAAAAGCAGCTGTACCAGGTATTATTTCTAAAGAAATAAAAAAATACAATGAAACTGGTAATATGTTCTACAGTCTTTTTAGAAACTACAGATCCGGTGATTTTGAAAACGGGTTAAATATGTATGATCTTTTGACTGTAGCTTTTTTGGAAGATGAGAGCTTGTTTGAAATAAAGAATGCAAGGATAGATATAGAAACTCAAGGGGAATTTACTTCAGGAGCAAGCTTAGTAGATTTTATGAGTGAAAATTCTAATTCTAAAATAGCAACTGATATAGATATAGATAGTTTTATAGAATGGTTTAAGATGGTTATAAAAAGATGTAGGTGAAAAAATGGAAAAGTGGGATCTTTTAGATAATAAGAGAAATATAACAGGAAAATTTATTTATAGAGGAGATGAAATACCGGATGGCTTTTATCATCAAGTTATCCATATTTGTATCTTTAATGAAAAGGATCAGCTTTTAATCCAAAAAAGACATAAGAATAAAAATAAGTGGCCAAGCCTTTGGGATCTTTCTTGTGGAGGAGCAGTAGTATTTGGAGAAGAATCTCACGAGGCAGCTAAGAGGGAACTTTTTGAAGAATTAGGACTGGTTCATGACTTTTCTAAGGATAAGTTTCTTATAACTATAACTTATGAAAAAGGTTTTGATGATTACTTTGCTATTAGTTATGATAATCTTAATATAAATGATTTAAAGCTACAAGAAACAGAAGTAGAAGAAGTAAAATGGGCTAGTCTTGATGAAATAGAAAATATGATAGATAATAATTTTTTTGTTCCATATTCCAAAGAGCAAATAAAATTATTGTTCTTACTAAAAAATTCTAAGTCATATATCCAGGAAAAATAGACAAAAAAATAATCCCATTCTTAGGTGGGATTATCATGATTATAATCATAAACATACGTATATATATGATTTTGTCAAATTACTTCATTTGCTTGCCTATGAGACACTTTTGGCAAGCAACCCTGTGCTTAGGTGGGTTCTTGGTCAGTAATTAAGCCTTAGCTTTATTAAGCTTTTTAGCAAGTCTAGAAGTAGTTCTAGCTACTGCATTTTTATGAATAATATTTTTTGCTTGAGCTTGTTTTAATCTCTTATCAACTTTTTTGAATAGAAGTTCAGCTTGTTCAAGATTTCCTTCTTCTAAAGCTTGATCAAAATTTTTGATGATAGTTTTAATTTCAGATTTTCTTGATTTATTTCTTGCTGTTTGTCTTTTTGTAATATCTATTCTTTTGATTGCTGATTTAATATTTGCCATTATTTCACCCCCATAATTTAAGTATTGACTTAAACATTCTACCATATAGAACTAATTTATACAAGTATTGCTTATAAACTAGTTTAAACTATCTAAATTAATTTGTAGATACTATAATATTCGTTTATAATTAGTAGATAGAGGTCTTATTTTCAAGAGTAATCTTGATTTAAATAGACCAACAAATTATAATATTTTTTGGAAGTTTTTTAAAAAAAACAAATTTAAAAAGATAAGAAGGGATAAGATGTCAGAAGAAAAAAACAGCATACTAAGTCAAGTTCTTGACTTTCTAAAAACTTTAGTAATAGCCTTGGTGGTCTTAATATTAATTAAATTATTTGTGTTAGATGCTACAAAAGTTTCAGGAAACTCAATGCTTAATACACTTCACGATGGAGATATGTTTTTCGTAAACAAGGTTGAAAAATATATGGGTGGATATGAGAGAGGTGATATAGTAATTCTTGAAGCACCGGATTATTACAACAGAAT
>JBQDYR010000029.1:0-16473 GCA_052105355.1 Anaerococcus sp. | reverse complement strand
ATTGAGAGGAAGAGTGATAAATTTGGCGGAGTGTAAGGATAGATAATATCCTACATCCCGTTTTTTATATAAAAATAGTTAATTAGAACCCGTACAAATTTAACATGTGAACAGATAAGCGATTTTAATTAATTAATTCTAAGAAAGTAGATAAAAAATATGTAATATTAAAATCTATAAATATTTATGTTCTAAAAATAATAGTAAAAATGGGGTTATATAAGCCTCTGTAAACTTATATAAATAATATATGGGTATATAAACAATACTTAAGTTAAAATATAGGAGCGTATATGTTTTTTGAAGATTATTATATAGGTCAAGTTTTTGATGAAATAGAAAGTGTGACCTTTACAAAAGAAGAATTAATACAAGCAGGAAAAAACTGGGATCCTAGAGAAATCCATATATCTGAAAGTAATCCCTATTTTGAGACAGTAATTTCTCCAGGTTCTTATTCAGTAATGAAGTGTTGGGGCCAATGGGTTAAAACTGGTATCGATGCTGATGGAATTATTGCCGGCTTTGGAATAAAAGGAGGCAGATGGTATAAGCCTATGGTCGCAGGAATTGAGTACAAAATACAAGTTGAAATTACAGAGAAAACTGTAAGAAAAGAGGGAAGAAATGGATTGGTTGCCTTTACTATGACGGTAACAGATCCAGATGGAGATATTTGCTTGGAATATACACCTTTAGGGCTTGTTAGATATAAAAAATCTAAATAGTTTATTATTAATTAATACTACAGTGAAATTATAAATAAATTTTACTGTAGCTATTTTTAATTGAAAGTTAAATATATTAAATCAAAATAATCATAAAATAGAGAAAATTAAAAAAAACATTTTAATAAAACTCATTTCTAAAAGTAAGATGAAATTTAAATAACGAAAACCTTTTCGAAACGGAAAAAATGTGTTATACTTTAGAGGAATTAATATACATTTATGAAAGGAGAAAAAAGTGGGTAAAAAATTTAAATTAGGACTTATACCAAAAATCATCATAGCAATTATACTAGGTGTTATTGTTGGTAAATACCTACCAGAAGTTGTTGTAAGAATAGCAGTAACATTTTCATCTATATTTGGATCATTTTTAAACTTCATTATTCCATTAATGATAATTGGTTTTGTTACTAAAGGAATTGCAGATCTTGGTGAGGGTGCAGGTAAGTTGTTGGGGGTAACTGTTTTAATAGCGTATACATCAACGCTTATTGGAGGAAGTTTATCTTATGGAATGGCAAACGCTATTTTCCCTAAATTTTTGAATGCAGATTTAATTAAAAACATTCAAGAAGCAGGAGAGATAACAGTAGATCCATTCTTTCAAGTGCCTATCACACCATTTTTCGATGTAACAAGTGCAATTATTTTTGCATTTATGCTTGGTATATCAGTTTCATGGTTAAGAAAAACAGGAAAAGGAAAATATACATATTCAATAATTAGTGACTTTAATCTTATTATTACTAAGGTTTTAGAGGTGGCTATAGTTCCACTATTACCATTTTACATTTTTGGAAACTTCTCAAAAATGTCATACACAGGATCTGTAGAGGCGGTTTTATCTATCTTCTGGAAGATATTCTTATGTATCATTGCCCTACACTTATTATATGTATCTGTTATGTTTATCATATCAGGATCATATACAGGAAAAAATCCTTTAAAACTTATAAAAAATCAAATAAGAGGCTATCTAACTGCAGTTGGTACTCAGTCATCAGTAGCTACAATTCCAGTAAATTTGGAATGTTCAGACTCTAATGGAGTTTCAAAAGATATAGCTGACTTTGTTATACCTTTAGGTGCTACAGTTCATATGCCAGGTTCTATGATTACTATCACTGCATGTACTTTTACAATTCTAACTATGTATGGTATGGATCACTCTTACCTATTAATTCTTAAATTCATTTCTATTTTAGGAATAGCTATGGTTGCAGCACCAGGTGCACCAGGTGGAGCAGTAATGAGTGCCCTTCCATTCTTACCAGTAGTTGGTATAGCAACAGATAGTCCAATGGCATCTTTGTTAATTACACTTTATTTAACACAAGATTCATTTGGAACAGCAGCAAATATTTCAGGTGATAATGCAATTGCTGTTGCAGTTGATAAGATATACAATAAGGTAATTATGAAAAATAAAGATTGGCAACCAGCTCCAATAAAAGAGTAAGTTTATTTAAAAATTTCATAATTAATGATATAAAAACCTGCCATTAAGGCAGGTTTTCTATTTTTAGTTATTTGTTGATTTTTTTTATTAGATTAAGAGATTAAATTTTAAAATCATTAGAAAAAATAGTTACTGTAAACTTTCAAGTAACTATTTTTAGGTTATCAAGCTTATATTCTTTATTCTCTCTTTTTTGGTAAATATATTATCTAGAAGTGCAAAGTATGAGTTTACTAAATTGTCATCGTTTAAACTCATAAGTTCAAATGTAGTTTTATACCAGTGGACCTTAATATTCTTAGATTTAAAGCCTAAATTTTCATAGAAGGATTTTCTTTTTATCCTTTGGTAGTTATTAGAGCTTTTTTGATCAACAGGTTCAATTTCAATTATTATAGGATTACCAATATCAAGTTTTTTGATTGCTTTGGACCCTATAGATCTTCCTCTAAACTCTTTTTTAATAGCAAAGTAATCTATTAATGTCGTATTCTCATGTTTTAATAGGATTAAAAACCCCGCAAATTGCCCTTGATACAAGATAGATAAAACTTCTCCATTGTTCTTTAAGATAATTTTCTTTAATTGAGAAAAAGATCTTCTTTCGTATTCTGGAAAAGTTTGTAAATATAATGTTTTTATTTTATCTAAATATTTTTTATAATTATTATCTAAAACTAAACTCATACTTTAAATAATACTCTTTTGATATTTTAATTCAATTTCTGTATAATAACCATGTATTTATAGATATTAGTAAAAATATATAATTATTAGCATAACTTACTATAATGGAGGATTTTATGGACATTTTTATAATAGGCTTTGCACTTTTTGCTATGTTCTTTGGTGCGGGTAATTTAATTTTTCCACCAATTTTGGGACATGATTATGGATCTTTATGGCTTTTGTCAGGAGTTTCTTTTTCTTTTATGGCTGTAGGTCTTACTACAGTAGCACTAATTAGTGTAGCAAAAAAATACGGTGATATGTTCCGTTTTACATCTCTTGCAGGAGATAAGTTATCTAAAATTATAATTATAGTTGTTTTATCTTGTATAGGACCGATAAATGCAATGCCTAGAACTTCAGCAACTACAATGGAGATTTTTCAAGCCATAGGCTTTAATATAAATCCTCTCCTTTTTTCTTTTGTATTTTTTTCTTTTGTAGCATTTTTTGCCTTTAGAGAAAATTCAGTTGTAGATCTGATAGGTAAGTTTATGACACCTATACTTCTTTTATGTTTGGGAACTCTTTTTATTTCGGGAATTATAAATCCTATCGGAGAGATTTCCAAAAATCAAATACCGACTACAAATGTAATTAGTAACTCCATGATAGAAGGTTATAATACTATGGATTCTCTTGCAACCCTTGCCTTTACCATAGTTATAGTAAAAAGTCTTACTTCCAAGGGATATAAGAAAGATCTTATTAAAAAAACTATACAAGCTTCCCTTATAGCAGTTGTATTTTTATCTATTGTTTACATAGGACTTGCTTATCTTGGAGCAACAACTTCAACGGTTATTTCAAAAGAGATTTCAAGGGTAGACCTTTTGATTTTTATAGCTGATAGTTTGATTGGAGATGTAGGTAAGATAATATTAGGTTTAGCCATGATGATGGCATGTTTTACTACTGCTACTGGACTTGCCACATCTATTTCCGAAATATTTTCTGATTTTACAAAAAACAAGATCTCTTATAAGACAAGTGTATTCTTTTCTTGTATAGTATCTGCCATACTTTCAGTATTTGGTGTAGAAAGTATAGTAAATCTTGCTGTCCCACTTTTAATATTTATATATCCTTTGGTAATATTATTAATTATTTACAATCTATTTGATAGAGGTGTAGATCCTATAATATTAAAATCAACCTTTACTGTTGTAAGTATAGTTTGTCTACTCCAAGCTATTAAGGACATGATTAATACAATAGGTGATGTATTTAGTCTTAATATGGGAATTTTTCAAAAAATAGCTGATTTTCTAGGATCTTTGGTTTCATTACTTCCTTTTGAAAGCCTAGGATTTCCTTGGATAATACCATTTCTTATAACTTTTGTTTTATCCTTTATTTATTCTAGGATAAGAAAACAAAAAGCTTAAAATAAGCCATATTAAAAGGGCTTATTTTTTATGTGACAAGAATTTTTTTCTCGTGTAGAATAGTATTATTGAAAAAAAGTGAGGTGTATCATGCAGACTAAGTTGGATTTGTTAAATGGAGATATAAAAAAATCATTAATAAAACTATCTATTCCGTTGACCCTTACAGCTTTTGTCCAAATGACCTATAACCTTATAGATACAATATGGATAGGAAGACTTGGAACTGATGCTGTAGCGGCAGTTGGAGTATCCTCTTTTATTATTTGGCTTGCTAATTCTATAGGCCTAATACCAAAGATAGGAATGGGGATTTATTCTTCCCAGGCCATAGGTAAAAATGATATAAAAGATACAGTAAAGATTTTAACCAATGGATATATTCAAGCAATTTTAATTTCCTTAGTTTTTATGTTGGGACTTTCTATATTTAAAGATTCTTTTATAGAATTTTATGATTTAAAAGCAAAGGTAAATAATCTAACCAAGGCCTATCTTTTAATAATAAATTTTGGACTTCCATTTTTATTTATTAACCCTATGTTTTCTCAAGCCTTTCATTCTATGGGAGATTCCATGACTCCATTTAAGATAAACTTTGTGGGTCTTGTATTTAATATTATTATGGACCCAGTTTTGATATTTGGTTTAGGACCATTTCCATCCTTGGGAATAAAGGGAGCGGCACTTGCCACAATAATGGCACAAGGGTTAGTTAGCCTTATTTTTATTATAATAATGAGATTCAAAGATAGTGTTTATAGAGATAGTTTAAGAATTTTTGATTTTTCTACAAAATGGCAGTCTAGAATTTTTAAATTAGGGTTTCCCGCATCTATTTTAAATACTATACATGCTCTAATAGCTATAGTTTTAAATAGGTTTATGTCCTATTATGGGGAGGTTCCTGTAGCTGTTTACACCATAGGAAGTCAACTTGAATCTATAACATGGATGACAACAGAAGGATGCCAGGTTGCTATATCGAGCTTAGTTGCTCAAAATTATGGGGCAGAAAAATTTCAAAGGGTTAGAGAATCTAGCAAAGAAGGACTAAAACTTGTATCCTACATAGGAATATTTGCAACTATTGTTCTTTTTGCCTTCAGAAATGTACTTTTTGTGGCCTTTGTACCAAATGATCCAGAAACTATAGCTCTTGGAGCTAAGTATCTTGCTATACTTTCTGCAAGTGAGCTCTTTATGGCTATTGAAATAGGGGCTACAGGAATCTACAACGGTTTATCTGATACTAGAACTCCTGCTATGATTTCTGTAATTTTTAATTTAGCGAGAATTCCATTTTCCCTATTCTTTATGAAATACTATGAAGTCTTGGGAGTTTGGATAGCGATGAGTCTTTCCTCAATAATAAAGGGTGTTTTGTGCCTGTCCTTATTAAATAAAAAGATAGAGAGAAAAATAAAAGTAAAAAGTATTTTCTAAAAATAAAAAAAGCAAGTTAGAAGAACTTATAATTATTTCTAACTTGCTTTTTTATTTAATATATTTTATCTAAGATTTTTAATATCTATATCTTTTATGTCATCTAATATCATATAAGATTCTTCTACTATATGGCCCCATTCGTTCTTATTGTAAGGAAAATCCTTAATACCACAAGTTTTAATTCCTACAGACTTTGCTGACTTTATAGCATAAAGAGCATCATCATAGAGCATTACATTCTCAGGCTTTTCATCAAGTTTATGGCAAGATAATTTCCAAAATTCTTTTTGACCCTTGTTATAGGGTGAAGAGTCTGGAGTTATAATAAATTCAAAACAATCTATAAGGTCAATTCTTCTTAATGCCTTTTCCAAAAGTTTTATATTAGTGGAGGAAGCTACAGCCATTTCAAAACCTTCATCTTTTAATTTTTTTAGAATCTCTTTTGCACCTTTCTTAGGTAAAAGAGTTTGCTCATATGCATGATGGATAGTTTCGTCAAAATATTTCTTTAAATCTTCGTAAGACATATCCTTGGCTATATTTTCAGCTAGCCACATGCAGGTAGATTCATAGTCTAGAGCTTCCATGGCACCTTTTTCTTCCTTAGTAAGTGTGTAATTATACTTATTTAATAGTTTATTAATAGGTTCAATCCAAATATGCATAGAATCAAGTATAGTGCCATCACAATCAAAAAGTAGTTTCATTTTTTCTCCTCATATAAATATTTTAACAATAAGAAACTAAGTTAAAAGTTATAGTATAAGATAAATTTTTTCTATATTCTATCTTAATCTAATAATTAGTATAACATGAAATGGAGATTTTAATGCAATCGTTTTGTGTTATAATTTCTTTAGGAGGAACTTATGAATATTTTTTTGGATTTATTTTTAACATTTTTCAAAATAGGAATTTTCACTTTTGGTGGAGGATATGCTATGTTACCACTTTTGGAAAAAGAAATTGTAGACAAAAAAAAGTGGGTTAGTAGAGAAGAGATTTTAGATTATTATGCAATAGGGCAGGCAACTCCTGGAATTATAGCCGTTAATACATCTACTTTTTGTGGCTTTTCAAAAGCGGGAAATTTGGGTGCTATAGTAGCATCTTTAGGTTTTATTTTTCCTTCGATAATAATTATTACAGTTATTGCCAAATTCCTAAATGAATTTTCCCACTTAGCATTTATACAATATGCTTTTTCTGGAATAAGAGTTGCAGTATGTGCCTTAGTTTTAAATACAATCATAAACTTAGTTAAGAAAAATGCAGATACCAAGATTAAATTTTTAGTTTTTGTACTAACTTTTCTATCTATAGTTACTCTTTCAATATCTCCAGTCTTGGTGGTGATTATAGTTGGAGTTTTTGGAATATTGATGGGGAGAATGTAAATGTTAACTTTAATATTAGAATTTTTAAAGACGGGACTTTTTGCAGTAGGAGGAGGTCTTGCAACTATACCATTTTTGCAAGAAATGGCAGAAAAATATGATTGGTTTACATCTGAAGAACTTTTGGATATGATAGCAGTTTCAGAATCTACACCAGGAGCTATAGGTGTAAATTGTGCTACATATGCTGGATATAAATCCTATGGACCCTTAGGTGGAATCTTTGCGACACTATCTTTAATTACTCCATCTATAATAATAATTTTACTTATATGTAGGGCTATGACAAAGTTTAGAAATTCAAAAACAGTAAATGATATGTTCCAAATGTTAAGGCCAGCTACTGCAGGACTTATTTTTGGAGCTATGTTTTCAGTAATGGCTCTCACACTTTTAAATCTAGGACTTTTTAGAAAAACAGGAAATATTTTGGATATTTTTAGGTTTGGAGAAATAGGTATCTTCTTAGTATTTTTATTTATTCTAAGAAAATATAAAAAAATCCACCCGATTTTATTAATATTTGCTGGTGCTCTTATTGGTATAGTATTTAAATTATAGAAAAGAAAAAAGATGCCAATCTTATTAGCGGCATCTTTTTTTATTTATAGCTTTACTTTTTTATTATTTTCTTTTTATAACTTTATGAATCTCTCCTAGCAATAATGGTATAAAGGCTATGGGTAAGATTATTATCCATTGCCATGTAATTAACTCTAGTTCAAATAGATCTCTTACTATTGGTATATATAATACTAAAAGTAGTAAACCAAAGGATAAGAGGTTTGCTTGGATTAATTTTTTGTTTGTTGTTATTCCCAATTCTCTTAAGGTATACTTTATAGATCTTACTGAGAATGATCTTAACAGTTCTGAAGTTATAAGTGTTGCAAATACCATTGTATGAGCTCCGGCAATATTTCCTGGGAAGATATATTTAAGTCCCAATACATAGGCAAATAGAACAGCACCTGTTATAGCTATGGATTGTAAAATTAATGATTGTTTTAAGTCGCCAGAGATAATAGATTCTTTTTGATCTCTTGGTTTTTGTTTCATTATATCTTTTTCACCAGGTTCTACTCCAAGGGCTAGTGCTGGGAAAGCATCTGTTACTAGGTTTAGCCACAATAGTTGGATTGGTGTTAGTGGAGCAGGTAATCCAAATAGGATTGATAAAAATACTATTAGAACTTCTGCTATATTACATGAAAGTAGGAAGGATACAAATTTTCTTATGTTTGCAAAGATAATTCTTCCTTCTTCTACAGCATTTACTATGGTTGCAAAGTTATCATCAACCAAAATCATATCTGCAGTATCTTTTGCAACGTCTGTTCCTGTAATTCCCATAGATATTCCGATATCAGCATTTTTTATCGCTGGTGCGTCATTTACTCCGTCTCCTGTCATGGCTACTACTTCGCCTGTTTCTTGGAGAGCATTTACAAGTTGAACCTTATTTTGTGGAGAAACTCTGGCAAAAATTCTCTTTTCTTGAGCAATATTCTTGATTTCTTCATCAGACATATTGTTTAGCTTGGAACCTTCAATGGCTTGATCCTTAGAATCAGCAATTCCAAGTTCTCTACCTATAGCATATGCTGTTTCTAGATAGTCACCTGTAATCATTATTACATCTATACCAGAATCGTGACATTCTTTTACAGCAGCCTTTGCTTCTGGTCTAGCAGGATCGATCATACCTGTAAGTCCTACAAAGACCATGTCTCTTTCTATATTTTCACTATCGAGTTCTTCATTTTTTATAGATTCAAAAGGTCTAAAGGCATAGGCCATAACACGTAAAGCTTGTTCTGCAAGTTTTTTGTTTTCAGCCATAGCTTTTTCTTTTAGTTCATCTGTAAAATCTACTAATTTTCCGTCCATCATAATTTTAGATGATTTTCTTATAACTATGTCAGGTGCTCCCTTGGTCATAGCATGATAGTTTTCATCTATATTATGGAAGGTTGTCATCATTTTTCTATCAGAATCAAAAGGTATTTCCTCTAGTCTAGGGTATTTTTCGTTTAATTCTTCTTGAACTATTCCCCATTTTTCAGAAAAAGCAAGCATAGCGCCCTCTGTTGGGTCACCCATTATAGAATACATACCATCTTCTCTTACAAGATCGGCATCATTACATAAAGAAGCTATAGTCATTAATAACTTTATTTGATCGTGGTCAGATATTTTTTTATCATCTAGTTTTATAGAACCATTTGGATCATAACCTGATCCTTCTACATCAAACTCATTATCATCTGTCCAAACTTTTGTAATGGTCATTTGATTTTGGGTTAGAGTTCCTGTTTTATCAGAACATATAGCTGTTGTAGAACCTAATGTTTCTACAGAAACTAAAGATTTTACTATAGCATTTTTTTCTGCCATTCTGTTCATACCAATTGATAGAACAATAGTAACTACTGCTGTAAGTCCTTCTGGAATTGCTGCAACTGCAAGAGAAACAGCAATCATTAAGTCTTCAAGAATACTTGAAGTTTGTCTTATATAACTTACTCCAAAGACTGCCGCACATATTACTATAACAAGAACAGCAAGAAGTTTGGATAATCTTTTAAGTTGTACTTGTAGAGGGGTATCTTTTTCTTCTACAGAATCAAGACTTGTAGCAATCTTTCCGATTTCTGTATTTTCAGCTGTATCTACAACAATTCCTCTACCGTGACCGTAGGTTACTATAGTTGATGAGAAGACGTAATTTTCTCTATCTCCTATTCCTACTTCTTCTGTATATTCTGCATCATAGTGTTTTTCAGCAGATACAGATTCTCCTGTTAGAGAAGATTCGTCAACCTGTAGGTTTGATGAATCCAATAGTCTCATATCTGCAGGAATTATATCTCCTGTTTCTATTACGACCAAGTCTCCTGGTACTATTTCTTCCGCTTTGATTTTCTTCTTTACTCCATCACGAATAACCGATGCTTCGGGAGAAGACATTTTTTGTAGGGCTTCAACCGAGTCTTCTGCCTTACCTTCTTGGATGATAGACATAATTGCGTTTATTATAACAATAGCAATAATAATTACTGCTTCTACAATATCACCCGTAAAGGCTGAAAGAATAGACGCTACAATCAACAAAATAACCATTGGATCAAGAAGTTGATCTAGTACTTTTTTAACTAGAGATTTTTTCTTGCCTGTTTTTAGTTGGTTAAGGCCATACTTATCTAGTCTTTCCTTAGCATCTGCTTGGGTTAATCCTCTTGATGAATCAGTTTTTAAATTTTTAACTACATCATTTGTTTTACCTAAGTAGCTCATTTTTACCTCCATTAATTTTTGCAAAAAAGATTAAAAAAAAACTTTTGGCTTATTACCAAAAGTCTTGCCACCAATCGTGGTTTACCTAACCGGGTTTAATCCGTAGTGACGACTAGGTAATTGGGCTACTCCCTTTTTGCTAATATATATTATACCCCAGATCTAAAAAAATCAATAAAATTTTTACTTAAAACCTTTAAAAATTCAAATTCTATATAAATTTAGGGTAGGATATATTTAAGATGTTAATAATAATAAAAAGATTAAAGAGGAGTGATTATATGGAAAGATACGATAATAATATGCCCTTTTTATTAAAATATGAAAATGTAGCTTGGTATGAGGATGGGAAAGTAAGAATATTGGATAGAAGAATATATCCAAGAGAAATCAAATTTGTAACTTGCAAGTCCTATAAAGAAGTTGTTAAAGCTATAAAAGAAATGGTAACCCAATCAGCAGGCCCTTACACTGCCCTTGGTATGGGGATGGCTCTTGCAGCCTATGAAGGAAGAAACTTATCAAAGAATGAAAGAATTAAACTATTAGAAAAGGCCGATAAACAACTAAAAAATGCTAGACCTACTACTAAATCAAGATATGAAAAAATAACTGGTAGAGCTTTAGATATTGGAATAAAAGCTATGGAAGATGATAAAGATCCTGTAGAAGAGATTATGAAAGATAATATTAGGTCTTTAAATAGAAGATATAAAACAATGAGAAAAGTTGGAGAATATCTAATAGATTTAATTCCAGAAAATGGATCTATCCTAACACAATGTTACGGAGAAACAATAATAGGAGCTCTTGTTGCTCTTTCTAAAGAAAAAAATAAAAAATTCAAAGTTTATTGTGCAGAAACAAGGCCATATTTCCAAGGGGCGAGACTTACTGCTACTTGTTTTGCAGAAGAAGGCTTTGATACAACGATTTTAACAGATAATATGATAGCCTATGCAATGAATGAGGGACTTATAGATATTTTTACATCTGCAGCAGACTGTATAACAGAAGATGGGTCAGTTGTAAATAAAATTGGAACTTTACAAATTGCTCAACTAGCAAAAATTTATGGGGTTAAATATTTTGTTACAGGAATTCCAGATAAGGGAATAAAAACCTTAGATGATGTAAAAATTGAAATGAAAGATCCAAGTGAGGTTCTAAAGGCCAATGGAATCTTTCATGCAAGTAACAAGGCCAAGGCTCTTTATCCATCCTTTGACAAGACTCCAAAAGACTTGGTTACATCCATTGTGACAGATCAGGGAGTATTTGATTCAGATAAGCTTGTTGATTATTTTAAACAAGTAGAAGAAATAGATTTTTATTGAGGTTATTATGGAAAATAAATTAATGAGCAAAAATCAAATAGTTAATTACATTTTTAAAAACTTAGAATATTTTCCCCAAAAAGATTCTTTGTATTGTGAAGAAATAGGGGACGGAAATATAAACTATGTTTTTAGGATAGTAGATAGAAAAACAGAAAGATCATTAGTAGTAAAACAATCTGATGTCCTACTTAGGTCCTCCCTTCGTCCTTTGGATATTGGAAGATCTTCAATAGAGAAAGAATCTCTTGTTATTAAAAATAAACTTGCAAAAGGCTTTTGTCCAGAAGTTTACCTTTATGATAAGGAAAAATCTCTAATAGTCATGGAAGATATTTCAGACTTTAAAAATCTAAGAAAAGAAATAATAGAAGGAAGAATTTATAGTGATTTTCCAGAAAACATCTCTGATTTTTTGGCAAAAACCCTTCTTCCAACAACAGACTTAGTGCTTTCAAGAAAAGAGAAGAAACAAAGAGTCATAGACTTTACTAACCCAGATATGTGTGATATTTCTGAAGATTTAGTATTTACAGAACCATATTTTGACTACAAGGGAAGAAATATCATAAGTTCAGGTTTGGAAGATTTTGTTAAAAAAAATTTATATGACAATAAGCCCTTACAAAAAGAAGTTTTAATCCTAAAAGATAAGTTTCAAAACCAAAGTCAGGCCCTAGTTCATGGAGACCTACACTCAGGTTCAATATTTGTAAATGAAAGAGGGATCAAGGTTATAGATCCGGAGTTTTCCTTTTATGGCCCTATAGGTTATGATTATGGAAATGTATGGGGGAACTTAGTTTTTCCTTTGGTTAATGCCATAGTTTTAGAAAAAGATGAACAATTAATCAAATCTTTAAAAAACCAACTAGTAGAAACTATTGATAAGTCTATAGATAAACTTTATAAGTCCTATGATGAATATGTAGAATGTGCTTATTTTAAAAACGAGAAATTTAAAGAGAATTATCTAAAAGAAATAGTTTCTGATTCTTTTGGCTATGGAGGTTGTGAAATTATCCGTAGGACTGTTGGAGATTCCAAGGTTTCGGAAATTACATCTGTAAAGGATAAGGATAAGAGAGTAAGACTTGATAAAAGTTTAATAGAAATAGGAATGCATCTTATATTATCCAGAAAAAATTTATACTTTGGTAAAGATTTGATGGCCGAGATAGAAAAAATAATAGGAAAGAATTTATAGAGAGGTCTTATGATTTTTGAAAAAGAAAGAAAACAAATGGTAGAATACGGTAGATTTATGAGTAAGGAAGGCTTAAGCACGGGAACAAGTGGAAATTTAAGTATATTTATGCCAGAAGAAAAACTTGTCCTAATTACTCCTTCAGGAATAGGCTATTTTGATACAAAACCAGAAGATATAGTAGTAATGGATTTAGAGGGAGACGTTGTAGAAGGTAATAGAAAACCATCAAGCGAACGGCACCTTCATACCTTATTCTATAAAAACAAAGCTCATGCAAGAGCTGTTGTCCATACACATTCAGTATATTGTACAACATTTGCAAGTTTAAGAATGCCAATTTCACCAGTCCATTATGTGATAGCAGATGCAAACACTTATCAAGTACCATGTGCTCCTTATGTAAGGTATGGAACAAAAAAACTTGCAGAAGAAGCTGTAAAAACAGCAGGCAAATCTGATGCAGTTCTTCTAGCAAATCATGGACTTGTAGTATGTGGAACTAGTCTACCCAGCGCATATGGTTTAGCAAAAGAAGTGGAATATATAGCAGAAATTCAATATAGGGCTATGTCTATAGGAAAACCAGTTTTATTAACAGAAGAAGAAATTAAAGAAGTTGCAGAAGGCTTTAAAACATATGGACAAAAATAAAATTGAATAAATAATTATGATAAGGCAACGAACCACATGGTTCGTTGCTGGTTTTTTATAGGTTTAATTCATAAGATTAGTAATACTTTAAAAATAGGTTGATTTAACTTTATTTGGTGACAACTCAAATGGAGTATTATACTAGAGTAAAGAATCTATAGTTTAGAGTTTATGGAGGTTACAGATGGAGTTCTTTTATATATTATTAGCAGTTTTAATTGTAAGATTCATTTTTGAAGGATTAAATTCTTCAGAAGATAAAAAACAAATAAAAAAGATGCAAAAACAGATAGATGACTTATGTAGATTGACAGGTCATAATGATTTAATTTCTACCGTTTTATCTGATGAAGAAAAAGAAATTATTTTGCATTTAAAAAATACTGGAAAAAAAGTTGAAGCGATTAAAAAGGTTAGAGATTTTACAAGTTTGGATTTGAAAGAAGCTAAGGAATATGTGGATAGCCTTTAGATAAATTCCAGTTTGACTAGTAGTAATCTGCACGAATAAAAAAACAAATATATATTACCCATAATTAAGTAAAAAGACCTATGTTAATGTAACTACTAGATTATTTATTATAAAGAACTAATAAAGTGAATAACTATGATAAGGCAACATACCCTGTGGTTTTTTGTCGATTTTTTTTATAAGGCTAATTCATAACTATGAGAAGTCTCAAGAAATAGGCCGCCCTAACTTTAATTGGTGACAATAATGTATTATACTAGAGTAAAGAATATATATAAAAATGAGAAATTATAAGAACGTTTGGGGGATAATAAGTTGGCAGATAGAAAAAAAGAACAACAAAGAGATGAGCTCCATAGGGCTATATGGAGTATAGCAGATGATTTAAGAGGTAGTGTAGATGGATGGGACTTTAAGTCTTATGTTCTAGGAACCATGTTTTACCGTTATATATCTGAAAATCTTACAAACTACATAAATAAGGGAGAACATGAAGCAGGAGATGAGTCTTTTGACTATGCTCTTATCAGTGATGAAGATGCCCTAGGGGCAAAAGAAGAACTAGTAAAAGAAAAAGGATTTTTCATATTACCCTCCCACCTTTTCTCCAATATAAAAAAATATATAAACGAAAATAGAGAAGATGCTTTAGAAAACCTTAATATAATACTAGAAAACACTTTTGAATCTATAGAAAATAGTGCTATGGGAAGAGAAAGTGAAGATGATTTCAAGGGACTTTTTGATGATTATAATGTAAATAGTAATAAACTAGGTAGCACAGTCAAAAAGAGAAACGCAACACTTATAAAACTAATAAACGGTATAGGCAATATGAGTCTTGCTTCTGATTATCAGGACAATACCATAGATGCCTTTGGAGATGCCTATGAGTTTTTAATGGCAATGTATGCCTCAAAAGCAGGAAAAAGTGGAGGAGAATTTTTCACCCCACAAGAAGTATCAGAACTTTTAACCCGTATAGCAACTTATGGAAAAACCCAAATAAATAAGGCCTATGATCCTTGCGTTGGAAGTGGTTCACTCTTGCTTCAAGCAGCAAAAATACTTGGAAAAGATAATGTCAGAAATGGTTTTTATGGACAAGAAATTAATATCACAACCTACAACCTTTGTCGTATCAATATGTTCCTTCACGATATTGGCTATGATAAATTCAATATTGCATGTGAGGATACTCTAGTAAGTCCTCAACATTGGGATGACGAGCCTTTTGAAGTAATTGTCTCAAATCCACCATATTCAATAAAATGGGAAGGCGATAAAGACCCAACCCTTATAAATGATCCAAGATTTTCACCAGCAGGTGTACTTGCACCCAAGTCAAAGGCTGACCTTGCCTTTGTTATGCATATGTTATCATGGCTTTCTAGCAATGGAACAGCAGCCATAGTATGTTTCCCAGGAGTTATGTATAGGGGTGGAGCAGAAAAGAAAATCCGTAAGTATTTAATAGATAATAACTTTGTAGACTGTATAATTCAGCTTCCAGAAAATCTATTCTTTGGAACAAGTATAGCTACATGTATTATGGTTCTAAAGAAAAACAAAAGTGATTCAAAAACTCTTTTCATAGATGCATCAGAAGAATTTGTAAAAGTTACAAATAACAATAAGCTTACACAAGAAAACATCATAAAAATCACGGAAACATTTGGAAAAAGAGAAGAAATAAAACATTTTTCTCACCTAGCCAAACTTGAAGAAATCAAAGAAGAAGATTACAACCTTTCTGTAAATATGTATGTAGAGCCAGAAGATTTGACCGAAAAAATTGATATAGATAAATTAAATGAAAGTATCAAAAAAATTGTTTCAAGACAAGAAGTATTAAGAGGAGAGATAGATAAGATTATTGCCGAGATAGAAGGTGATAAGGATGAGTAGACTTAATGAATTGATAGAAGAGTTTTGTCCTAATGGAGTTGAATATAGAAGGCTTGAAGAAGTATGTAAAATTACTAAAGGGGAACAATTAAATAAAACTAAATTTATTAGTAGCGGAGAATACCCAGTTATAAATGGTGGAATAGATCCATCAGGATATTATAATAAGTATAATAAGATAGAAAACACAATAACAATAAGTCAAGGCGGAGCAAATGCAGGTTATGTAAATTATATAAAAACTAAATTTTGGTCAAACGCTCATTGCTATACCGTTGATTCGGTTGAAGACTTTATGGAATATAAGTATATATATTATTTTCTTAAAAATAGTGAATATACTTTAATGAATTCACAGTATGGGGCAGGTATTCCTGCTTTATCTATGAAAACACTAGGCAAATTAGAAATACCAGTACCACCTTTAGAAATTCAGGAAGAA